>JBBQPX010000256.1:0-4903 GCA_038216775.1 Chitinophagales bacterium | reverse complement strand
TGTTTAATAACCAATGCCTGTTGCTGCATCGTTACCAGAAAAGCCAGGTAATCTACCTGTTTAAAAACATTGCCCCGGGTCATTTTTTTTAAAATAATTTCTTGTTTGGTAAGCAGGCCGTTAATTTCTTTTGTAAAATTTAGCTGCTGCAGGTCGCCATAAGCTGTTATGTATTGGGCAACAATAGTTCGTTTAAGATCTTGCTCAGTAATTTTAGAGCTGTTGTTTATGGTTTGGTTTTGCAGCTGAATATTTTGAAATTGCGCAGCAACTGATTTCTTATTCATCAATTGTTTATTTACCCCAACAATAGCGCTAACATTGGCACCATTGGTAACTGCGTTATCATATCCCCAACCCCTTACAACAGGTGCATATGAGCTATTGCTGTTACCTGTTAGCTGTGGCTTATAATCAGCCAGAATTAAAAGGCTATCATAATAACTAAAAGCAACCTGGTTTTTATAATTTTTAAGCAAAGGACTATTTGCCAAAGACTGGTTTACATAAAAATCCAGTTTGTTCTTTTGGCTAAACCCATTTGTGCTAAATAAGAAAACAAAAGCTATTGCTGAAAACACTTTCATCAAGCAGAAAAATTACTAAGTAAAATAATACATTCTATTTGCCTACAACCAATATCTGGAAAGTGCCGGCTTTCATTTTCGGTCTTCCTTTCTGGCCCGGTTCCATAGGTTCAAAATCGGCAGTTGGCATGTAAACCATGTGCGTTTTTTTATCCAATATTATTGTTCTTGCTCCTCGTTTTGTAGTAACGTTTTCAACTACGGTAAATTTATTTGCATTGTCTTCGTGAATCACCGTCATGGTGCCATCTTCGCCGTTTGAGGTGAAAATATTTTTTGTATCTGCATCAAAAGCAACTCCATCGCAACCAGCACCAATCGGCAACTTATCAACAACCTTTCCGTTTGTAGCATCCATCACAACTAAAAAATCATCGCAACCTGCAAATAATCTTTTGGTAACATTATCATATTCCAAACCTGTAGGGCCTTCAGCCGGCGAAAGGCTCCAATGAGCAAGTACTTTAAAAGTTTTTACATCAATGGCCACTATCTCATTCTTATCTTCAACGTTTACAAATATTTTGCCTGCACCATCAGTAACTGCAGTTTCGGGTTTACCGCCCACATCAATACTATCTATCAATTTATTGTTTATAGGGTCAATAATACTCAGGTTATGGCTGCGTCCATTACAGGTAATTATCTTTTTAGAGAAGGGTTCATACATAATAGCATCAGGGTTTGTGCCTGTTGGTATTTGTGCCAATACTGCATTTGTGTTTAAATCGAACACCGTTACATTATTCAATCGGCCATTGCTGGTAAAGCCCTTTTTATCGGCAACATCAAAAGCAATTCCGTGTACGCCAGTTGTGTTTTCAATAACGCCAACGGAGTCGCCTGTTTTTTTATTTATGATATTTACCTGTGTGCCATGGCTTACATAAAGCCAATTATTTACGGGACCAACGGCGAGGTAATCCCAGCCACCAGGACTGGCAATGTGAAATGTGTTGTTGATTTTGTAACCAGATTGCGCATGTAATGTTGCTGAAGCCATTACAAGTATTGCCGCTAAAACCAAATATTGTTTTTTCATTTTGTGCGTTGTTTGAATTATTATTAAAGTTGTTTTACCATGCACAAACCAAAAGCACCTTGCTTATAGGATGGCATAATAAACGTATGTACATTTTTATTTTTAAATAGAAGATGCTGAATTTTTGGATAAAGCCAGTAAGCAATTTTTGTGGATGCTATACCAAAACCTGCGCCTGCCACAATATCACCAAACCAGTGTTTATTATTATACATGCGTAGGTAGCCAGTTGCCGCAGCAACCGTGTAACCAGCAACTCCATACCATGGCGACACATCTTTGTACTCCTGCCGTAAAAACTCTGCCGAGGCAAATGCTTCGGCAGTATGTCCGCTGGGGAATGATGTGTAAGAAGAACTGTCTGGCCTTAATTGGTGTGCATATTTTTTTGTAACCGATACGCTTGCGTTTACGATAACATTAGACAGTATATATATCAGCGACCTATCCACCAGGTTGTGCTTACCTTTTATACCAAAAGCATTTAAGCCATAAACAGCGGCAGCCGGAGCAAATTGCAGATAATTATCAGCATGAATTAATTTATGTGGATGCTCTGTGGAAATTTCTTCTTTTATTTCTTCATTCAAGTGTTTAAGTCCGTCACTTTTTATTGTTGCAAATCCATAGGCTACCATAATACCAGGCATTATTAATGCCCTGGTGGGAAATTTATTTTTATAATCTGCAGTTTTGCTACAGTTGTTTGCTACTGTAACGGCTGAGTTTCCCGTGTTCGTTGTATCTGTAATAACCTGCGAAACTGCTGTTTGCATAATTGAAATCAGCAGCATAAAAGTTAAAGATGGTTTATATAAATGCATACCGCAAGTTTGTTATTAATCCTTAACTTCTTTTAAAAATTTACCGTTAACATCAAATATGGCATCCTTGCCACTTACATTTGCCTCGTAATTTACCGTGCCGTCAGCCTTGGTTATTTTGGCTGCGTCTTTTATTTTTTTGCCTTTATAATGCTCCGCCACATATGCCTGTATATTTGCAGGAAGGTCAGCCACTTTTATTTCCATCTCACTTTCCGTCATGGTTCCGTTTGGTTCAAACAAGGCACTCATTTCATTTCCATTCTGTTTAAATCCGGCCTCATATTTACCAGCCTCTTTTTCCCAGGTAACGGCTACGCCGGGATGTTGTTTTTCAAAAGATGTTTTAACAGCGGCAGGCACTTTAGACGCATCTAATTTTTGAGCACAAGCAGACAGTGTAACTATTGCCACTGATAGCGAAAGCATTACTAGTTTTTTCATGTTACTGTATTTTTAATGAATGATAAATCTAAAAGCCGATTCTGAAGGAAATCTGGAGAAGCGAAAAAAGAAGAGTAGATTTTCAGTAATTAAAAATTTACCGAAAATTGGTGCAAACCCTTGTTAAATGTGTAGTTAACTGTGTATCCCGCCATATTACAAATCTGCTTTATTATGGAGAGACCCAACCCGTTACCATCCTGCCTGGTATCTGCATGGCGGTAAAAGCGTTGAAAGACCTGCTGCACATCTAAAGCCGGCAGAAAAGAGCTGTTAGAAACTATTAGGCCAAGCCCAGTAAGTTCAATATTTACCGAACCATTTTCTATATTATACCTAAATGCATTGTTAACAAGATTGCTTATTAAAATTTCAAGTAATTGTTTATTACCTGAAAGCTGTACAGGGTTTATTTTCCGGCTGATAAGCAGTTTTTTATTTTGAACCAACTCTTCAAACTGAAAAAGTTTTTCTGTAACAAGCTCATCAATTTTAATAACTTCTTTTTTACTAAACTGGCTATTTTCAATTTTAGTTAGCAATAAAAGGGATTGGTTAAGGTTTGATAACCTATCCAGTGCATCGTAAACTCCCTGCACTTGCTTCATCTGAAATTCGTTGAGCGATTCATCCTGTATAAGTACATCCAGTTTTGAATTGATAATAGCCAGCGGTGTCTGCATTTCATGCGAAGCATTGTCAGTAAAGTTCTTCAACGACTCGTAATCCTGCTTCGCCTTATCTGTCATCGCCTGCACGGTTTTATTTAATTCAGCAAACTCCGAGGTGCTTGTATGCTGTAATTGTATATTGTTTTTTGCTGATAAATTAAATTGCTTTAATTGAACCAACGTATTATTAAACGGCTTCCACAGGCGTGATAACAAAAACCGGTTAATTACAAAAAGTACGCACAGCAGCAAAACAACAATGCCCAATGTTATCCATACAATTATTTTAATTAGGTCTTCTGTTTGCTCCTGCGATTTACGAATATGAACCATATAGTTTGCACCGTTAACAGCAATTGAAAATGCAAATTGCCTGTACAATTCTTCCTCTTTGTGTCCATCAGCATTTGTTTGAACCATTACAGACGAGAATTTTCTTTCTGTGCCGATATCTGTGGTTTTTCTAAATTCAATTTGCTGGTCTTCGTAATTAGTTTGGCCCGGCAGCGTATTGTTTGTTTTTACAAAATCAACTATTTCCTGTTCTTCCAGTTTCAAGTCTTCATCTAGCTGGCTTACTAATACATGCCTTATCATTACATAAAAACAAATACTGCTTATCAGCAGCGCTGATATAGTTACTATAATATTTATGCGGTTATATTTTGCCAGTAATTTCATTGGTCAGTAAATTTATAGCCCATGCCATACACTGATTTTACATAGTCAACGCCACCAAATTCTATTATTTTTTTACGCAGGTTTTTAATATGCGTGTATATAAAATCATTGTTGCCTTCCATATCATCGCCCCATAAATGTTCGGCAATGGCATTTTTAGATATTACCCTGCCTTTATTACTTACAAAGTAAAGAAGCAGTTCGTACTCTTTGCGGGTAAGCGTAAAAGGCTTTTCATTTATGGCAACAGTTTTTGCCAATGTGTCAATTTCTATCTCATTAAATTTTATAACATTGCTTCCGGCAAAATTTTTTCTACGGATGATGGCGGCAATTCTGGCACTTAATTCTGAAAGATGAAAGGGTTTAGGCAGGTAATCATCTGCGCCAAGCAAAAGCCCTTCTACTCTATCATCCAGCGAGTTTTTTGCGGAGATAATTAAAACGCCATCTGTTTTATTATTGGCTTTTAGTTGTTCCAAAACTTTGAGGCCGCTACCACCCGGCAAGCCAATATCAAGCAAAATACAATCGTAGTCGAAGAGTTCTGTTTTTTCGATAGCATTGTTAAAATCCGCAGCTACCTCGCAGATATAATCCTCCCGCTGCAGATAATCTACAATACTTTCTACCAAAGCCTTTTCATCTTCTACA
>JBBQPX010000255.1:0-4918 GCA_038216775.1 Chitinophagales bacterium | reverse complement strand
AAGTGCTACAATAATGAACATACTCCAGATTCTGCTTAAAGCCATAACCTATTATTAATTTTATACTTGTCTGCCGACAGGCAGGTTTGCGATTTTAGATTTGAAGTTACTTGTTTCAATCCAAAATACATCAATACCTTATCTTTGCGCCCTGAAAAACGGTTCGAATAGTAAAATGACCGCTTTGATTTAATATAACAGGATGATTAAATTTCAGAAGGCAGGAAAATCTGAAATCTAAAATCGCAAATCTAAAATAGAAATGGCTTTAAAAGCAGGAATTGTAGGATTACCAAACGTGGGTAAATCAACCCTTTTTAATGCGGTTAGCAACAGTGCGAAAGCACAGGCAAGCAACTACCGTTTTTGTACTATTGAACCCAATACAGGGCTGGTAAACGTACCAGATTCCCGTTTAGACAAACTGGCGGAACTGGTTATACCGGAGAGAACTGTACCAACCCAGATAGAAATTGTAGATATAGCCGGATTAGTACGTGGGGCCAGCAAAGGCGAAGGTTTAGGAAATAAATTTCTGGCAAATATTCGTGAGGTAGATGCTATTATTCACGTGGTACGTTGTTTTGAAGATGAAAATATTTTACGTGAGGAAGGTGCTATTAATCCGGTAAGCGATAAAGAAATTATTGAAACTGAATTGCAGTTGAAAGATTTGGAAAGTGTGGAAAAGAAAATGCAGCGCACAGAAAAAATGGCAAAGACAGACCCTAAAATGAAGGTGGAGCTGGAAACGCTTGTTAAATGCAAACAACACCTGGAAGAAGGAAAGAATATCATCACCCTTGGTTTAAGCAAAGAAGACAAAAGCGCTATTGCTGATTTATTTTTACTTACGGATAAACACATTTTATACGTTGCCAATGTTGATGAAGCCAGCATGCATACCGGCAATAAATATTCAGCGGCACTTATTGAAGCGGTTAAAAACGAAGGCAACGATGTAATTGTAATGACAAATGCTATTGAAGCACAGATTGCCGAGTTTGAAGATGCTGACGATAAAGCCATGTTTATGGATGAATATAAAATGACCGAGCCTGCGCTCGACCGTCTTATCCATTCAACCTATAAGCTTTTAAACCTGTCAACTTACTTTACCGCAGGTGTGCAGGAAGTAAGAGCCTGGACAATTGGTAAAGGCTGGAAAGCGCCACAAGCTGCCAGTGTAATACATACCGATTTTGAAAAAGGCTTTATTAAAGCTGAAGTTATTGCTTACGATGATTTTATTAATTATAAATCAGAAGCTGCCTGTCGTGAAAACGGAAGGTTACGCATTGAAGGAAAAGAATACCTAGTGCAGGATGGCGATGTAATGCATTTCAGGTTTAATGTTTAACTAAAAATACTACGTAATAAAAACGGGCTTCAGATTATCTGAAGCCCGCTCGTATTTTATATTAATATCTTATTAAAGTGGTAATGGTAACAAAACCTGATTAATTTTATGTAAGGTTCCGTTGATAAAATGCTGATCGCTGGTACCACCAGGTGTTGGTGTTGGATTAATTGATATTGTAGATGGTGTAGCATTAAAAGCTCCTTTCACACTCGCAGCAGACACTGACCCACCAGAAAATGTACAAACTAAAGTAACACCCGGATGAGTGGGAATTCCTCCATTTAACAAAGTTGGATATGCAGTAGCTGTAGTTGGAAAATTATTAAGAAAAGCACGTGCACCCATCAGATGATAAACAGTAAGTCCTTTTACTAGTTCAGTAGTAACATTATTAGTACTTAAAAATGCAGGACCTGCTGCTACTGCCCCGGCTCCTGTTGCACTAGCATTAATTGTATCAGCGAGTGTATAAGGCATTGGACGCGTTTTTAAATATGCATTAAATGCAAGACCAAAAACGGCGGTTTGAAATGCTGCATTAGTTGGAGCAAAAACAGTAAGATTAGGACCAAAATTTGTTAAAGCCCATTCTAAACTTGCAGATGAAGTATTAGCAACTCCGCTATCTGCACGTTGTATTGCAGCTTTTAAATAAGTCATATCAGCATCTGTTGCAATTCTGCTCCATAAAGGAACTGATGGGGGTGCCGGCATTGCTGCTGCTGTATGAATAAACCCGTTTGCTGCTGGCGTGTTTACAGCAACTAAAGGAATATTGTTTACCCAATTGCCATTACGTGTACTTGGTGATGTGGTTAAACTAACAAGCGGGTTGTAACCTGGTGTTACAGGAGTACCAGTTGGATTCAATAAAGTTGGATAAAAAAAGTTAGGGAATGTTGCCGGTATGCTCGTCGTTTTTATTGCCTGCGGTATAATGTTATAGCTTACTAAAGAAGCAGCTGTACTTGCCGAAACGGCAGCAGAGTTAATAAAAGCAACATATTGAGCATCTGAATAACCTGCAGTAGCACCGCCCGAAATGGCATTGATAAAACCACGCATAGCTGCATTGTTAGGCGCAAACATGGTGAAACTTAACGTACTGTCGTTTATTTTAGCTAATAAGCCACTTTTAACAACCAGTTTGTAGTATAGACTGTCATCAGGAATTGATAAGAGTGTTTTGCCTAAGGTAATGCCTGTAGGAGCCACAGATACTGGTGTTGCAAACTGCTCCAGATCTTTATTACAAGAAGATAAAATAAACATCATTGCTGTAACAGCCAGCAAAAAAGTTACCTTAAGTCTTTTGGTTATATATTTCATAATTTAGTTTTTAATTTTTTTAGATTTCTTCTTAGCTACGATTGATTAATAGATATTATAACCAAAACTTACATAATACAAGCCACCAATTTGTGCGTTACCAATTGCATTGTAATAATATTGATTCAGTAAATTAGTTGCACCAAGTTTAATGATAGATTTATTTGCTTTAGGCAATTTAAGACTTACTTGTGCATCAAGCGTTTGTACAACAGGTAAGTTTCCTGTTGCAAAATCTCCCTGATAAAGGAAAGCACCCTGGTAACGGTATGCAACACTAAAGCCTAAGTTTTTGCCCGGGCCAAAACCTGTATTACCAAAAGATACATTCGCTTTATATTTTGGTGCATTAAAATAGGCAACAAAATTTGAAGGTATATCTTTCAATACATCTGATGATACATTAGCAGCAACAGTAAAGTTTAATGGCAACCTGTAATCAAGTCCTAAGCCAAAACCATAAGATTTAACGTTATCAGTTGAGTTAACTGGAATAGAAAGTCGTCGGCCATTTGAAGTATCGCTTAATGCAATTGCAGCACCACTTTGCTGAACTGTAACTTTTCTGCCAAGGAAATCTTTATAAGTTCCATAATACCCATAAACATCAAGCAATAGTTTGCTCTCCAGCATTAACCCTTTAAAACCTGCTTCAAAAGAAGATAAAGACTCTGGTTTTAAATCCGGAGCTGTATAAGCTACAATATTACCTGCTCTTAAAGCATCAAAATCGTAAGTTGGTTTTGCAGCAAAATTATAATACTGTCTAAAACCTGGGTCACCTCCAATTAAGAATACATTACTTCCCACGGCTAAATTTATGTACTGCTGTTGATTTGAAGGAAAGCGATAAGCAGTTTGATAAGACAAACGGAAATTGTTGTTCTCTTTAATTTTAATTAAAGCTGTAGCTCTTGGTGTAATACGCCCTTTAAAATTCTGGTTTTTATCATAACGGCCAGATGCAGTTAAACTTATAGCATTAGTAATCTTACGGCTCAACTGCATAAAAGCTCCATATTCCGAAATTTTGATTGTACCTGCCGAATCGGCAAATAAAGTTCCTTCAGAATTTAAAACATATTGTTTGTAACTACCTCCCACCAATACATCAACATACTTTCCTGTTAAATGGCTAAAGTTGTAGTTGCCTTCTGCAACATATAAGTCAGATTTATCTAACAAAAGTGCTCCACCGGTTTTAATTGGTTTAAGGCGTATTGAATCGTAAGATTTTCTAAATTGAGCACTACTTGCAGCCGGGCGCCCAATATCAGTTATTGCACGGGCAGTTGCGTGGGCAACTGAATCAGATGCTCCACCCAATCTTGAAGCCAGGTAAGTTTGTGAATATTGTGAAAACCATCCGGTAGCACCGCCACTTGGTTTCCAGCTTTCATTAAAAAGACGTGTTGCCACTGTTGTGTTATACGATTCGCCGGCATTTTCCTGTGTAGTGTAGGCTCTAAGGTTCCAGTACCTGTTATTGAATTCCAATTTGTACTGGCCCATTTTAAAATCTTTTAGCGAATATCTTTCGCTACCTGTGTAAACAGTATTACCTGTACCCCAATAAGCCGCAAATACAGCCTCAGTAAAAGGAGTTATTTTGTAATGCAGAGAACCCGCTAATTTAAAGTTAACGGTGTTTGGATTAGTTACTTCTTTTTCAGTATATCCAGTACGAGACACATTAATTGGTGCACCACCATTTAAAGTATCAATAAAGTTCTTCAAAAACGGTGCAGCACTTGCGCCAATTGCATTTAAAACAGCACTTCTTATTTCAGCTGTTGTTTCATCTCCATAAACATTAATACCGTCATAATTTGGATCACTGGCACGTGTTCCTGCTTTTACATTTCCGCCAGTTGCTGCACGCTGATAATCTCTGTAATCTCTTCCCTGCCAGTCTTTAGCTTGAATTAACTCGGCATTTATTTTAAACGCAAATTTCTCCGATACTTTCTTACCCCATCTCATATTCCAGTTGCTATAAGCCGAAGCTTCACGTTGACTGTTAGAACCAACATGCATCACTCCTTCTTTTACTAAAAATGAAAAACCTTGGTATTTAAACGGATTTTTGCTGGTCATTAATAAAGTACCATTCATACCACCGGCGCCATATAAGGCAGATGATGCTCCTGAAAGTAACTCAATATTATCAACATCCAGTTCGCTTAAACCAATAATGGCACCAACAGAAAAATTAAGGCCCGGTGC
>JBBQPX010000254.1:0-4933 GCA_038216775.1 Chitinophagales bacterium | reverse complement strand
AAAATATCCATATGGTCGTAGCCAATATTGGTAATGATAGATAGGATGGGCGTGATGATGTTTGTACTGTCTAACCTGCCACCAAGGCCGGTTTCAATAACAGCGATGTCAACTTTTTCTTTAGCAAAATACTCAAAAGCCATCGCTACGGTAAGTTCAAAAAAAGATGGCTGTATTTGTTCCGAAATACTCTTTGTTTTTTCCACAAAATCAACCACAAACTCACGGCTTATCATTTTGCCGTTAATTTTTATTCGCTCTCTAAAATCTTTTAAATGTGGTGATGTGTACAGCCCTGTTTTGTAACCTGCCTGTTGCAGTATTGCTGCCAGCATATGGCTTGTGCTGCCCTTGCCATTTGTGCCGGCAATATGTAAGCTTTTAAATGTTGTCTGAGGATTATCTATAGCATTGCATAAGGTAATGGTATTGTGCAAATCTTCTTTGTAAGCAGCTATGCCTATGCGGCTGTACATAGGCAGTTGGGTGTACAGGTAGTCGATGGTTTGCTGATAAGTCATGTAACAGTTAAAGTTTTTGTACTTGGCAACAAATGTAGTAAAAGATGAATGAAGGTATTACGCTTTCATTGGTTGCGTACTTACACTCCCGATTGTATCGAAAAAAACTCCGCCTAGATAGTGCCCCTTCAGGGGATAGGGGTTACTGCACTCTAAAATTAAAGGGAACGGTTACAATAGACTCATGGTTTGATTTGTTGAATTCGATATTAGGAAGATAGCCTCTTATTGCTGTGGCATAACGAGCGTCAGCACTAGTAGAACCTTTATCGAATGTAACGAAAGTTCCTCTGCCATCTGGCGATACTTTAATTACCGCATTGATAGTTGCACGAGGTAACTCTCCCATAAAAATATAATTGTTTACAATACTACGGTCGCCTTTAGAAACCTTTAAACCACCACCACCGGTTTTACCACCCGGATCTTTTCCGTAGCTATCTGGCTTGCCGGTAGGGCTGCCTGCATCGCCGGTACCTCCTGGTTTATTACCTTGGTATTTGTAACCATTGTCTTCAGTAGCACCATTACCCGTGCCTTTAGGACCATTGTAACCTGCAATTTTAGGCACTTGTGGCTTCGGTGTTGGGGTTACCACGGTTGAGTTTGTAGTTACTTTTGTAGTGGTTTTAACTGGCTTGGCAACAGGTGCTGCATCCGGTGTAGGATCATCGTCTGTTTTAATATCGTCGGCCTTTACATTAGTTACTGCAGATGCCTGTTGTTGTTCCGGCGATTCTGATGATGGCGACCTGTCTCCCTTAATCAACGGCTGCACTTCGCCCATGCCTTCATCATCATTACCCAAATTAATTTCTATCAGCTCTTCCACAAGTTTGGGCGGATGAACACCGGGCTTCCAGGAAACCAAAAAAGTAATTAAAAGTATTGCCCCAAGGATGATAGCCGTGTAGGTAAATGCTTTTCTGTTCTTTTCTGTTTCAAATGTTGCTGACATAATTTTATCTGTGTTCATCTCAAAGTTATTAAAATAAAAATAAAGGATGCAGAAATGGACTTTATTTCACAATAGCAGGGGATATTTTAACAAATTGAATGGTGGGGAAAAAATTGGTTATTTATTTTTTATCAACCTTACCATAGAAATAATTCCTACAAGAGGCCCAATCAGTAGCAGGATAAAAGTTTTTTCTCCACTTATGAATGTGGCAGCATGGTAAACACGATCAATCACCAAAAGGCTGATAATGGTAATGCAGAAACCGATAGAATTATAAACGGTTAATGCAGTCCCTTTTAAATCTTGCGGAGCGTATTGCGCCACCAATGTAGAGAACTGTGGCGAATCCGGAATAACCGTAAGGCCCCAAATAAAAAGTATGGCTAAAAATAACCAGGGCGGAAATTGAAAAATAAATAATGATACAACGCAACAAAGTCCTGATAAAATAAGAGCCGTTAAAGCAACTTTAGCACTGCCTGTTTTTAGTGAAATAAAGCCACCAATTACACAGCTAATACTTCCGCAGGCGATAATTAAAAAACTTAATAAAGGAATATTTAACTGGACTGCATTTTTTGTTGCATACAACGCCAGCATAACTGGCACAAATCCCCAAAATGTATAAAGCTCCCACATGTGGCCAAAATAACCAAGTGATGCCTGCCGCATTTGTTTTGATTTGAATATTGTAGCTATGGCATTCCATTTAAAGGCGCCGGATTTTTTGCGGTAAGGTCCATCGCCAACAAACAGCAGCATCATCAATCCGCCTAAAAAAGCAAATATGGATGTAAAATATAAAACAGATTTCCACGGTAAATTAAAATCATTGTTTTTTAATAAATGCGGAAATGCAGTACCCAATACCAAGGCGCCCAATAAAAATCCAAGTGCTTTACCCAAGCCTTTTTCAAACCAATCCGCAGCAATCTTCATCCCTACGGGATAGATACCGGCAATAAAAAATCCTGTAACAAAACGAAGCAGGAATAAGGAAGTTGCATCTTTAGCAAACCATACAACAGCAGCGTTGGTTATTGCACCGCAAGCAGAGCTGATGAAAAACAATTTCACAGGTGAAAAACGGTCTGCTAAAGTAAAGAAAGCGAATGCCAAAGTGCCGGTAACAAAACCAATCATAACGGCTGAAGTAACTAAGCTTACAGCATATTGATCAAGCTGTAGCGTTGTTTTCAGTTCGGGTAAAATTGCATTGCCCACAAACCAAAGTGATGTGCCTGCAAATTGCGACAACACTATCAGACCTAAAACAAGATTTATATTTTTCTTCACTGATTAAAGTTAATCAGAAATGTTTAAGTGTTATAAATGCGGGAGCCAAAGAGTAAGCTGCCAATCCTTACCATGTTGCTGCCAGCCTGTATGGCAAATGCATAGTCGGCGCTCATGCCCATGGAAAGAGTTGAAAGTTTAATGTTTAAAGTTGAAAGTTGGGCGTATTTATCAAAAAGTATTTTCAGATGTGCGAATTCAGTTTTTATCAAATCATTGTCTTCGGTGAATGATGCCATGCCCATTAGTCCGCAGATATTTACATTTTTAAGTTCTGTTAAATCTGATGTAAAAAGCGCAGCTAATTCGTCTGCATCAAAGCCAAACTTTGTTTCTTCTGCTGAGATATGAACCTGTAATAAACAATTAATTATACGGTTGTTTTTTGCAGCTTGTTTATTTATTTCTGTTAATAGTTTTTCACTATCCACACCGTGAATGAGGTGCACAAAAGGCGCAATGTATTTTACTTTATTGCTTTGCAGATGACCTATAAAATGCCAATTTATATCCTTCGGCAACAACGCCTGTTTTTCCGTTAGTTCCTGCACGTAGTTTTCGCCAAAGTCACGCTGCCCCAAATCGTACAAAGCCTGAATATCTTCAACTGGTTTTGTTTTGGATACGGCTACCAAAGTGGCTTTGCCATTCAGTTCGGTAAGTATTTTTTGATATTGTTGTGTGTTTATGCTCATGGTCTCACCCCGGCCTCACCCCAACCTCCCGATTTTATCGGGACAGGCTCTCTCCAAAGGAGAGGGAACTGGAGTTGGGAGTTTTTTAATTAGTTCTGTTTTTTGATGTTCAAGTCTTGTAAATATTATTTTCTTTTCGAATCTTCGCTGAGATAAGTTCCCCCTTTAGGGGGCGGAGGGGGTTACTACTTCAATATTGATCTGCTTATTACAATACGCTGCACTTCGCTGGTGCCTTCGTAAATCTGGGTAATTTTTGCATCTCTCATCATACGCTCAACGTGGTATTCTTTTACAAAACCATAACCGCCGTGTATCTGCACCGCTTTGGTGGCGGTCCACATGGCAGTTTCGCTGCTAAAAACTTTGGCCATACTGCTGCTAAGGGTGTAGTCCAGATGCTGGTCTTTTTCCCAGGCAGCTTTCAGGCAAAGCAAACGGGATGCTTCAATACGGGTAGCCATATCAGCCAGTTTGAATTGGATGATCTGGTGATTCATAATTTCGGTACCAAAAGCTTTGCGTTCTTTGCTGTACGCCAATGCCAGTTCGTATGCACCGCTAGCAATTCCCAAGGCCTGTGCAGCAATACCAATTCTGCCGCCTGCCAGTGTTTTCATGGCAAAACTAAAACCAAAACCATCAGCACCAATCCTGTTTTCTTTTGGCACTTTTACATCCGTAAATAAAATACTGTGGGTATCACTTCCGCGTATGCCGAGTTTATTTTCTTTAGCACCTACTTCAACACCTTCCCATTTTTTCTCTACAATAAAAGCATTAATACCACGACTGCCTTTGCTAACATCTGTTTGTGCAATTACCAGATAGATACTGGCACTGTTGCCATTGGTGATCCAGTTTTTTGTTCCGTTCAGTAAATAGTAATTACCTTTATCTTCAGCAGTTGTTCTTTGCGAAGTGGCGACACTACCGGCTTCGGGCTCACTCAAAAAAAAAGCGCCGATGTGTAATTCGCCATCTTTTTTGCCTTGCGCCAATGGCTTCAGGTATTTTTGTTTTTGTTCTTCTGATGCATATTCCTGCAAGCCGTAACAAACCAGACTGTTGTTTACACTCACGCAAACGCTAACACTTGCATCAATTTTACTTATCTCTTCCATCGCCAATACATAGCTTATGGTATCCATACCACTACCGCCATATTCAGGCTTTACCATCATACCCATAAAACCAAGGTCGGCCAGTTTTTCAATCTGCTCTTTCGGGAATTTCTGCAGTTCATCTCTTTCAATAACACCTGGTAAACATTCATTAACTGCAAAGTCCTTTGCAGCCTGTTTTATCATCAATTGTTCTTCTGTAAACTCAAATAGCATATAAGTGGGTGGTTTTAAATTATATGCAAAAATAAGGGAAAAACCCGCCCCTATACACCCCTAGGCACCCCTAACCCCTGAAGGGGGACTTATCGAAGCGGAGGGGGGCCCCTATCCCCT
>JBBQPX010000253.1:0-4933 GCA_038216775.1 Chitinophagales bacterium | reverse complement strand
GTTGTTGGTTTGGCTAAAAAACAAACCGGGGTGGTAGCCGGCTATATCTTAATGCAAACCGCAATCTAAAAAATAGCACCGATTATTCCTGTTTATAGCGAGCACTCGGCTATTTTTCAATGCCTTGTGGGCGAAGTGCGTAACCCGATAGAAAAAATTATTCTTACTGCAAGTGGCGGACCTTTTCTGGGTAAAAAACCTAATTTCCTTGTCAATGTAAAACGCGACCATGCCCTGCAACATCCTAATTGGAGCATGGGTGCAAAAATATCTATAGACTCTGCAACGCTGATGAATAAAGGGTTAGAGATGATTGAAGCCAAATGGCTTTTCAATCTGCGACCCGACCAAATAGAAGTTGTAGTACATCCGCAAAGCGTAATACATAGCATGGTTCAGTTTGAAGATGGCAGCATAAAAGCACAGATGGGTTTGCCTGATATGAAGCTGCCAATTCAGTATGCCATGGCTTTTCCAGGCAGAATTAAAAACGATTTTCCAAGGCTTAATTTTCGCAAATATCCGGCCCTCAATTTTGAGGAGCCCGATGTTAAAACATTCAGAAATCTGGCATTGGCAATGGAAGCACTTAACAAGGGAGGAAATATGCCCTGCGTGTTAAATGCAGCCAATGAAATAGCCGTGTGGGCCTTTCTGCGCAACCGTGTGGGCTTTTTAGATATGACGGCCATTGTTGAAAAAACCATGCAAACCGTTGCATTTATTGATAAACCCACCTTGCAGGAATATTTTGAAAGCGACGCCGAAGCCCGTAATTTTGCGGCTTCGTTAATTAACCTGTAAAGTCTTTTTTTTGGGACCAACATTTGTACTACTATTTAGCATCGTTGTGTCACTCACTTGAACTTTTTCAGCAATATTGAACATTAAACAACAATCATTAAATGGATATTACTTTACTAGCAATAAATTGGCCCAGCGTAGGATTAAAAGCGGCGCAGCTCTTATTGTCACTTTCAATACTTGTAATTCTACACGAGTTTGGTCATTACATAACAGCAAAATGGTTTAAATGCCGGGTAGAAAAGTTTTACCTTTTCTTCGACCCTTGGTTTTCTATATTTAAAAAGAAAATCGGCGATACTGTTTATGGTATTGGCTGGCTGCCTTTAGGCGGTTATGTAAAAATATCCGGAATGGTAGATGAGAGCATGGATAAAGAGCAGATGAAATTGCCACCCGAGCCTTGGGAGTTTAGAAGTAAACCAGCCTGGCAGCGGTTAATAATCATGTTAGGAGGTGTAACCGTAAATATTTTGTTGGCGTTTTTTATTTATGCCATGATATTAATGGTGTGGGGCGAAAAGAAAATTCCTGCATCATCTTTAAAATATGGTATCTCGTTTAACGATTCGCTTTTTAATGACCTTGGTTTTAAAAATGGCGATAAGGTATTGGCTGTAGATGGCTCACCAGTTGTTGAATATGGCGATATATTAAGGCAAATATTGGTAGTTAATAAAAATGTTACACTGGAAAGAGATGGGAAGGAAATGACGATTGATATGCCTGTTGACCTTATTGGAAAATTGGTAGAGAAAAAGAAAATGACCGAAGGGCCGTTAATCAGTCCAAGAATTCCTGTAATAGTTTCAGTTGTTAGTGATACCAGTACTGCGTATAAAGCCGGCTTAAGGGTAAGCGATGTAATTATTGGAATCGACTCTGTACAAACTAAATTTTATGATGAGTTTTCGGATAACATGAAAACCCATAAAAAGGGCG
This sequence comes from Chitinophagales bacterium, assembly GCA_038216775.1. Classification (GTDB taxonomy): domain Bacteria; phylum Bacteroidota; class Bacteroidia; order Chitinophagales; family Chitinophagaceae; genus Ferruginibacter. The sequence continues at coordinate 3,187 of JBBQPX010000253.1, read as the reverse complement.
ATAGTATAGATTTGATGATAAGGAGAAATGACCAGGTGATGAATATCCGCACGACACTTGTAGAAGGTGGGAAAATTGGATTTAATCCTCCAATGAATAGTGAGGAATATGATAGCCTTGGAATTTATAAATATGAAGTGAAAAAATACGGCTTCTTTGCAGCTATACCCGCTGGTGTTAAAAGAGCAGGCAAGGAGTTGCAATTTTATATTGATCAGTTTAAGAAGATATTGACTCCTTCAACCGGTGCTTATAAAGCAGTGGGTGGTTTTAAAGCCATGGGTTCTGTATTTTCTGGCACAGAGTGGAACTGGGAGCATTTCTGGACTATCACAGCATTCTTCTCCATTATACTTGCCTTTATGAACCTGCTGCCAATACCAGCGTTGGATGGTGGACACGTATTGTTTACTTTAGGCGAAATGATTACTGGTCGAAAACCAAGCGAAAAGTTTTTAGAATATGCACAAATTGTGGGTATGGTTATTTTACTTGCATTAATGCTTTACGCAAATGGAAATGACTGGTTCGGTTGGGGCAAAGGGAAATAGAAATAAATTAACTCAATATAAAAAAGAGAAAGTGTTAGCTTTCTCTTTTTTATGTGGTTATACCAATGTGATTTGTAAAACATGCCAATATTTTATAAATCTTACAGTGGTAAATGCCGATGGTATCAAAATAATAATTCATTTAGGCGCAGCCGACATTAGACTATATATTTTATCCAATCTCTATAACTCCTCTGCTAAGCCATTTGTTTTCAAGCAATTGAAGTTTCGAAAACTTTCGACTTATTTTAAATTCCTTAAATGTATATATTTTTGATGTTTTTAAAATCATTGCGATCTGTATTATGAATTGCCCTGCCCTTCAGGGCAGGATAGAAGCAAAATTTGGAGTGGCTTTAGCCCACTAATAAAATGATGGGCTAAAGCCCGAAATATAACTAAACTTTGGTCACCGCCCTAAAGGGCGGAGCAATTCAGAAGAAAACAATCCCCTGAAACTTATTATTAAATCAATTGTATTTTGAAGTTGGGATTTAAAAGTTGCCACTGCTTTAAATATGCGGAGAGTTATATATTGCTTTCTAATTTTTAAAATCATTGCAATCGGGATTAAATAAAATTGTTACAATTCAATTCCTATCTTCTTCATCAATATAGATGCGTTTAAGCTGGTACAAATGCCCTCCTTTAAACGATAGTCAAAATACAATTCATCGTTACTTACCTGTACATCAAAATGATAATTTAAAATATTAGCAGGATAGTCTTCTTTCATTTTTGCCAGCTCAACATCATGTGTTGCAAGAATGCCTGCTGCATTGTGTTTTATCAGTTGTTTAATGAGAGCGGCAGAACCGGTATGCCTGTCTAAAGAATTTGTGCCACGTAATATTTCATCTAATAAAATAAATACCTTCTCGTTATTATTTACTTTGTCAATAACCGTTTTCAGTTTCTTTAATTCAGCATAAAAAGTAGATGTGCTTTCCTCTAAATTATCCGCTATACGCATGCTGCTGATAATTTGCACCGGCGATAAACAAAAATATTTTGCACAAACAGGCGCACCCGCCATTGCCAAAACAGTATTTATACCAATGCTGCGCAGATAAGTGCTTTTCCCCGCCATATTACTACCAGTTACAAGCATTATTTCCCCTTTATTTTCAATGGTAAGTGGGTTGGTTACGCATTTATCTGCTTTAATTAAAGGATGTCCTATTTCTTTTCCTTCTATAAAAAAATGCTCTTCTTTAAAAGTTGGGAAACTCCATTCAGGATGATTGAAAGCTAAAGTTCCGAAACTGTTTATGGCTTCAAATTTCCCCAAAGCAGTAAACCATTCCACCACATTTTTATTATTACGCTGTTTCCATTTTTCGAGCGCCATAGCCTGTTGCAAATCCCACTGCAGCAAAACATCTAGCGGAATAAAAACTACAAAATTAAAGCGCATATCAAGCCTTTCTAATATTTTTTTAAGTCCTTTTAATTTTGAAGAAGCTTTACCATTTTGTGTTTTAAACTGCGATTGTATTTCCTGAAGGTATGTACAGCTGAAATCAGTATCCTCTATGAGCTGAATGCTTTCTGTTAACACATCCAGTTCATCAGTCATTTTTGAAACCTGTTCGTGCAGTGGTGTAACTTTTTTACTGATGTAGAAAGCTAAAAGGGTAGAAGCCAGCAGACAGTAATTTCTTGTATAGTTATCAACTAAGCCTGCAATGTTTAAGATGATTATCAAAATGAGTAACGCAGGAACCAGGTATCTTACCATGGCCCATAGCTTATTGTTTATAAATCTATCATCTTCGGCAAACCAGTTTTGCAAACGGGTTTGTGTTTCTATCTTGATTTTTTTTGCTGCTCCAAATGCCTGAAGCTGCTGTCTCCATTCAGTTTGCTTCGATAATTCTTTTGCTGCTTCCTGTCTTTGCAAAATAGAAATTGTATCTGAAGGAGTAAGTAACCAGTTAGCTAAACTGCCGCCACCCATTTCGGAGTTCGTGCGGTTTATGTATTGAAATAAGGATGCGTGTCCCAAAATATCCAGGTCATTTGCATAGAAATGTTCCTTGGGTACAAATTCATTCCCATTGCTTAAATGATAATAATTATGATTGAGCACTTTCAATTCATCTTCGTTAATTTTTAAAAGATGCTTATGATGTTCAATATCCGATTTGTTTTTCAAGTCGATAAATATCAGCCTGCTGAATAAGATAAATAATACGATACCTGGAAAAATAACATATACAATCCCGAAGGGCAGTAAAAAATACCAGCATAAAATTATACCCGCAACGGCTCCAAAGCGAAGCCACGCCAGCATTGATTTTTTCTTGTAAAGGACATTCAGGGCTTGTGTTAATGATGTAAGCCTTTGTTCATAATATTCGTGAGGTAGCATTTTTTCCATTTGTTAAATGAAGGTATTGCAAAATTAATAGTAACGACTATACCACTCAATTTAACACAAAAAAAGTCCCCCGAAAAATCGGGGGACTTTGTATAACTGATTAGGTTATCTTTTATTGTATCACCAATCTACACATAGCTAACCTGTTTCCATTGACATCGCCAATTTCAACCCAGTATAAGCCTTTTCCGTATGCACTCATGTTAACAGGCATTCTGTCGTAAGGACGGCCAATGCTGTACAATTGAGTATA
>JBBQPX010000252.1:0-4956 GCA_038216775.1 Chitinophagales bacterium | reverse complement strand
GCAACAATAACTATTTTGTAATGAGCGGCAGAAATGGCGTTGGCGATAAAATGATACGCCTTGCGGGATGCACACCTGCAACTTACGATGGAAAAGGCGCAAGAGAAATGAGTGCCGAAGCTGTTGCACTGGCTAATCCTGATATTATTATCGCCACAGATTTTGGTTACGACCGTATGGGTAGCATGGATAAATTTATCAGCAGTGTACCGGGTGTTTCATTAACCAATGCAGGTAAAAATAAAAATATTGTTCGGTTTGAAGAACACGACCTTATTTACTTTGGTCCACGCACGGGCGACAATATCATTAAATTAATTAATCTACTTCATCCAACTGCAAGTGCTGCGAAAAAATAAATTCTTCTTTCCGGTTTTAGTAGTGCTGCTGATTGCAGTATTAATTTTTGCCATTGCATTTGGTGCAGTTTCAATACTTCCTTCGGAAATGTTTTCTTCTTTAAAACATTTTTTCCAGGGGAAAGACCCGGCAAATATTTACGAAGGTGTTTTTATTCAGTTAAGATTACCCAGAGTTTTATTGTGCGCCATCACGGGAGCCATACTGGCGGTAAGCGGCGTTTTAATGCAAGGCTTATTCCGCAATCCTATTGTAGAGCCGGGGCTGGTAGGTACCAGTGCCGGCGCTGCATTGGGAGCTTCCATAGTTTTTGTAATGGCCCCTAATTTCAATCCGATATTTAAGAGCATTACGGGGCCACTACTTGTACCCATGGTTGCCTTTATGGGCGCATTATTGGCAACATATATTGTTTACGTCTTAGCAAAAAATTCAAAACGGGTTTCTATTATGTCGCTGCTGTTGATAGGCATTGCAGTAAATGCAGTGTGCCTTAGCGGCACCGGTTTTATGAGCTATATAGCAAGAGACCCACAGGCGAGAAGCATTACCTTCTGGAACCTCGGCACTTTTTCCGGTGCATCCTGGCAACAGGTTTTTATAGTGGGTACTGTAGCTACAATAATCTTTATTTTTTCCCTCCGGTATTCAAAACAGCTTAATACTTTATTGTTGGGAGAAGAAGAAGCCGGTTACTTAGGTGTGGATGCTGATAAACTAAAAATGAGGGTGATGTTGCTAAACACTGCCATGGTTTCTGTGGCAACAGCCTTTGTTGGCGTTATTAGTTTTATGGGTTTGATAGTGCCGCATGTTCTAAGGCTTTTAATAGGCAGCGATAATAAAAAACTTTTACCTGCATCTATGATACTTGGTGCATTACTGCTTGTTTTGGCTGATATGTGTGCTCGGCTGATACTTGCGCCTGCAGAAGTTCCTATCGGTATTATTACATCACTTGTTGGTGCACCGATTTTCATTATTCTACTTAAACGTTTTAACGTTGTAAACGACAAAGGAGGTTATAATGCTTAAAACAGAAAACATCCATTATAGCATTGGCGCTAAAAAAATATTGAACAACATCAGCGTTGAATTTTTACCCGGCGAGTTCAACATGATACTTGGCCCTAACGGCTCCGGCAAATCAACTTTTCTTAAAATTTTTAGTGGCGAGATAAATAAATACGAAGGCTCTGTTTTTTATGCTGATAAAAAAATCGCCCATCTTAAAAAAGAAGTGCTGGCAAAACAGCGGGCAGTTATGAGCCAACAACCCGAATTAAGTTTCCCTTTAATGGTGGAAGAAGTAGTGATGATGGGACGCTACCCGCACTTTACCTTCAACCCAAATAAAAAAGATATTGATATAGTAGAGCAGGTTATGATAAGGATGAATTTAATCTCCTTTAAAGAACGAAATTATTTAACCCTTAGTGGTGGCGAAAAACAACGGGTGCAATATGCTCGTGTGCTGGCGCAAATATGGGAGAAGCCCGAAGAAGGTTTTCGTTACCTTTTTTTAGATGAGCCACTCAATAGTTTAGATATAAATTACCAGCAGGAGTTTTTACAGATTGCCCGTGAGTTTACAAAAGGCGATACAGTTTTGGTTGCCGTTATGCACGATATTAACCTTGCTGTGCAATACGCCGATAAATTATTCTTTTTTAAAGAAGGTGGTTTAATGGCGCATGGCAAACCAATTGATATACTTACAACAGAACTTATCAAAAATGTTTTTGATGTAAAAGCTACGCTTATAAATAATCCTGTCACGAATAACCCGTTGGTTATTTTTGGTTGATGAAGCCCGTAACAGCTATTAATATCTTATTTTCGCTGCATAATTATCAAAATTAGTATGCACGGGGTTCGCAAAAAATTTATTGCTTTCACATTTCTGCTTATTGTAGCAGTACCCCTGTTTTTATCTTTAAAATTTATTGTAGAAGAACATTTGATTCAGCAGCAAGTTGAAGAAAAGATGAATGCCCTTACACTACAATCTATAACCATTACAAAAGCTGATATTATTTGGATTAGAGCCGAAAAAGAGGTACTAGTTGATGATAAAATTTTTGATGTTAACGATTACAAAATTGAAGATGGCTTAGTAACGTTAACCGGATATTTTGACACAGAGGAAACAGCGTTGGTAAACGAATTCAAAGATTATACAGAAAAAGACAACGACGATAATCCATTAACCAAGTCAGCGTTTAAATTTTTATTTTCTACAGCATACAATAGCCATTCGGTAATTATTGCTGAAAGGAACTGGCATTTAATTTCACATAGCTACAATCACTTCGAAGAAATGTTGCCAACCGTTGCCGGCAGCAGCTTCACGCAACCGCCAAAATCATAAATACTTCTTTATTAACCCGTTGGCGGAGTTCATTTAATTTATTAGTTTTCAAGGCTCATAGAGCCGATATGTTAGTAGCATGTAATTTTTTTATTTCAGAGCCCCATCGGGGCGATATGTTTAATATTTCGCCCCGATGGGGCTCTAAAAAAAGATTGCAATCCCTTTTTCTACTAACATATCGCCACTATGTGGCTTAAATAAAATTACTCCCCCAACAGGTTCTTTATTCTTTTAACGCATATTAAGTTTATGCGTTTTCAATGTTTTTTAACAAAGCAGCTTTTTTTATTTAATTAAACCAGAATTTATGAAAAGGATATTTATGTCGATAGGTTTGCTATTGGCTGCCACTATAATATTTGCACAAAAAAATACACCAAAAACTGATACCACAAAAAACCAAATTGAGCTTACGGAAGTTGTTGTTTCTGTAAATAAATGGGAGCAAAAATTAAATGAGGTGCCTAATAAAATAACAAAAGTTACTAAGGCAGAAATTTTAAGAAATAATCCACAGACTTCGGCAGATTTGTTAAATCAGACAGGGGCTGTATTTATTCAAAAAAGCCAGTTAGGTGGCGGAAGTCCCATGATACGTGGCTTTGCTACAAACCGAATACTGTTAGTTGTTGATGGTGTGCGGATGAATAATGCCATTTATCGCAGCGGCAACCTGCAGAACATTATCAGTATAGATGCCTTAAGCACACAGACTGCCGAAGTTATTTTTGGCCCTGGCTCCTTAATTTACGGCAGCGATGCTATTGGTGGCGTAATGGATTTTCATACATTAAATGCAGGTTTTTCAAAAGATAAAAAGATACTGGTGAACGGCAGTGCATTAGCAAGATATTCTAGTGCAAACAATGAAAATACTTTTCATGCTGATATTAATGTGGGCTGGAAAAAACTTTCGTTTCTTTCATCGTTCAGTTATAGCAAATTTGATGATTTAAAAATGGGCAAAAATGGCGGACAGGATAGTTATCTGCGTCCCGAATATGTTGAGCGTATAAACGGTATAGACAGCATTGTAAAAAACAGTAATCCGAGAATTCAAAAATTTAGTGGTTATGAGCAGATTAATTTCCTGCAAAAAATACGATATAAACCCACCAAAAATCTGGATATTCAATACAGTTTTACATATGCTGGCACAGGCGATGCACCACGTTACGACAGGTTAATTCAATACCGAACCGGTAAGCTAAGATTTGCCGAATGGAATTATGGCCCTATGCTTTGGCGTATGCACAATCTGCAATTGCTGCACAGCAAAAAAAATGTGCTGTATGATGATGCCCGTGTAACTATCGCTTATCAAAACTATGATGAGAGCCGGATTGACAGAACAAGGGCATCAGCAACCAGAAATATTCAGTCAGAAAAGGTAAATGCCATAAGCATAAATTTTGATGCCAATAAAAAACTAGGTAAGGGCGAATTATTTTATGGTGCTGAATATGTTTACAATAAGGTAGGTTCTTTTGGAAGCAAAACAAACATCAATACAAATGTAGAAGTACCTGCTGTAAGCCGTTACCCTGATGGAAGTACCTGGAGCACAAGCGGTGTTTACGCAAGTTATAAACAAAATATTTTGCCTGTACTTACACTGACAGGAGGCGTACGTTACAGTTACAATACGCTTAACGCCAGTTTTGACACAACCTATATCAAGTTCCCCTACAAAGAAGCAAAAATTAAAGACGGTGCATTTACGGGCAATCTTGGTTTGGTTTACAGGCCTGCAGAAGGTTGGCAAATTAATGGCAATGCATCAACAGGTTACCGAATGCCAAATGTTGACGATGTGGGTAAATTATTTGAAAGCGCTCCGGGCAATGTAGCTGTTCCAAACCCCGATTTAACTCCCGAGTACGCCTGGAATTTTGAGGTTGGGATTGTAAAAACAATTAATCAAAAATTAAAGGTTGAACTAAATGGTTTCCACACTATACTTAACGATGCTATCGTAAGGCGGCCAACAACATTTAATGGACAGGACAGTATAATTTTTGATGGCGTTAAAAGCCGTGTGGAATCATTGCAAAATGTTGCCAAGGCTACAATTTGGGGCTTTCAAGCCAGTGTGCAGTATTATTTCATTAAAGATTTGTCCATACAAACACATGTCAATTGGATAACAGGTAAAGAAACAGATGATACCAAAAACGAGCAGGTTCCGCTTCGTCATGCCCCTCCGTTTTACGGAAGCACTT
>JBBQPX010000251.1:0-4985 GCA_038216775.1 Chitinophagales bacterium | reverse complement strand
CATAATTGTAAATCTCAAATTTAAAAACAAAGGGTTCGCCTGTTTTAATTTCTGCTGCCTGATAGTTTTTTCCATCATCACTTAAATAAACTGTTTCTGTTTTATTGCTTTGCATGGATAAAGCAATCCAGCTGGGGTCAGAGTTCGGGTCGGTATTGGTGTTTGTATTTCCTCCTGTATTTGGGTTGGGTGCAGGATTAGGTATCGGAACGGGCACCGGATTCGTATTTCCTCCTGTATTGGGATTATTACCGGGTTGGGTTTTACCCATGTTCCATCCAGCTTCAATAGAGTTTAGCCTGTCGTATTTAGCCGGGTGTGTAGAAGTGGCCTTAGCTGTTCCTATTTTTTCCATAGCTGCTTTAGCCTGTGCTAAAGTAGCGCCAAGCCTTTGCATTACATAGCCGCTGAATTTATCAGCCTCTAACTCGCTGGGGATAGTGCTGCCCTGATTTTTTATTACATGGTTATAATAATGATGGCCAACTTCATGCGCCATTACACTTATACTTGCCCATTTTGTTGCCGCATAGGCATCCAAGTTTTCCAAAAAATTATTATCGTAAACAATCCATCGTTGATTTTGATAGATGGTAGCATACGCGTTGTTCATTCCATTACGTTCGAGCAATTTGAAATTTTCTTTCCATTTAACGCTGTCCAGCATTTCTTTTACTACATCACCTGCTTCGTAAACCGAACTAAAATTACTCTTTATAGATTTGGGTGGTATGATATAGCCACAACTGTTAACCCTTTGCCCCTGGGCAAGAAGCATACCCACAGAAAATATGATAAGTAACAAAAGGCTTTTAACTTTCATCAGCTTTTATTTTAAAAAGTGAATGGCTAAGTTATTCAAAAATAATTATACTAGTTGCAGCAGTAAAAAACTACGATTTTACAGGTTATATTAAATAAGCTATTTTTGTTTTAAACTTATAATCATGAAATTATTAGAAGGCAAAAATGCAATTATAACTGGTGCAGCCCGGGGCATAGGCGAGGGTATTGCCATAAAATTTGCAGAGCAAGGTTGTAATGTTGCTTTTACTTATGTTAGCGACAGCAGTGCAGAAAAAGCAAAAACGCTTGAAGATAAGTTAATGGCCATGGGCGTAAAAGCAAAAGCCTACCAAAGCAATGCCGGTGATTATGCGGCAAGCGAAATTTTTGTTGCTGATGTATTGAAGGAGTTTGGTACCATAGATATTTGCGTTAACAATGCTGGTATTTCAAAAGATAATTTACTGCTACGCATGACGCCCGAGCAATGGGATGATGTGATACAAATAAACCTGAAGAGTGTTTTTAACATGACGAAGCAGGTTATAAAGCCGATGATGAAAGCCCGCAGCGGAAGCATTATAAACATGAGCAGTATTATTGGCGAAATGGGTAATGCCGGCCAAAGCAGTTATGCGGCCAGCAAAGCCGGTATTATTGGTTTTACTAAAAGCATAGCTAAAGAACTGGGAAGCCGCAATATCCGTTGCAACGCTGTTGCTCCCGGGTTTGTAGAAACCGATATGACGCATTATTTAAAAGATGGCGAAGGCGCCGAAAAATATAAAGCTGATATTCCTTTAGGTAGATTTGCAAGTACGGAAGACATAGCCAATGTCTGTTTGTTTTTGGCTTGCGATATGGGTAGTTATATAACCGGGCAGGTTATTAGTGCTTGCGGTGGTTTAAATATTTAATTAATAATGTAAAAGAGAAAGGACTAATGCATCATCTGCATTAGTCCTTTCTCTTTTTTTGCCTCTTTGCCAAAACCTCACTAATATCTCCTGATTATACCTTCGCCTTAAACTTCTCTATAGCATTTTTTGTAAAATCGCTTAGTACCAGTTTGCCGCTTATGGCAGCCCGCTCTTTTAATAGTTCATCCCAATGTTCAGTTCCTTTCCAGAAAGTTCTTTTCATTTCGGCCATTGCCTGCGAACTTGAGTGCGCCAATGTATTTGCCAGCTTGTTTACAAATTCATCCATACCTTCTGTCGTTTCGTGCATTTCTGCAAACATGCCTTTTCGGCGAGCCCAATCTGCACTGCGCCAGCTTGTTGCATCTATAGCTAAACCCGTAAAAGCTGATACGCCAATTTTTCTTTCTACTGCAGGGCCCACTACAAAGGGACCAATACCCACAGCAAGTTCGCTTAATTTAATATCTGCTTTATTGGTAGCTATTGCATAATCTACAGCACAAGCCAAACCAACACCACCACCAACACATTTACCTTGTATACGGCCAATTATAAACTTGGGGCATTTGCGCATGTTGTTTATTACGTTGGCAAAGCCACTGAAAAATTCCAGTCCTTCTTTTTCGTTTTTAATTGCAACGAGTTCATCAAAACTAGCGCCGGCACAAAATGTTTTTTCGCCACTGCTTTTTAAAATAATAACCTTGGTGCTGTCGTGTGTTCCTGCAAAATGAATTTCCCTTGCAAGGTCTTCCAGTATTTTGCCCGGCAAAGAATTGCTTTGCGGATGAAAAAATTCAATGGTATTTATTCCGTGTTCAATGTGGCTTTTTACGTATGCGCTATCCATATTTTATTTTTTTTAAAAATACTAAATATCGGTTCATCATCGATAAAATAATAACGTTTTGTTTTGTACAGAATAATTTTTTTGCTTAATTACTTAAAAAGCTGTTTTGCTTATACATTTACTTTAACAGCTTGTTATACATATTAACCCGATATTTGGGTCATCAACTAAACAAAAATTTATGAATTTTAGCAAATTGGTTATTAACCGCATTGGCAAAGCGCATTATTTTGTTTCTGTTTTATTATTAATCTTTACGATTATTGCAAGCTCCTGTGTTAAAGAAACTGCCGGAGGTGGTGGAGGAGCCGGTGGTGGTGGCACTGGCGGAGGAGGAACTAGTTCATTACCAGAACGCATTATTTTAGATACTGCTTATGGCGCTGATGCAAAACAAAAAATGGATATTTATCTGCCCGCAGGGCGCAATAATACCACTAAACTTATTGTAATGATACATGGTGGCGCATGGCAGGCTGGCGATAAAAGTGAGTTTAATTACATGAAAAATCTTTTAAAAGCCAAATGGCCGGGAGCGGCTTTTGTTAATATAAATTATCGTTTAGCCAGCAATACAGCCAATATTCATCATACCGAAATAATGAGTGATATAAGCAGTGCTGTAAATTTTATGGCTAACAATAAAACCAGTTTTGCTATTTCTGATACCATGGCCATGATTGGTGAAAGTGCCGGCGCACACTTAGCTTTGTTATACACTTATGCTTTTAATACCAACAATTATGTTAAAGCTGTTTCAGACATGTACGGCCCTGCACAAATAAACGACTGGAGCTGGTATAATAGTTTCAATATTTTTTTAGGCCAGTCAATCAGTGCTATTTTAACGCAATATACCGGCAGTGCCTGGGATGCACTTCTTTATGAGTCTGTAAGTCCTATATTTAGGGCAACAGCTCAATCAAAACCAACTATAATTTTTCATGGAACTATTGATGTAATTGTACCGCTGTATCAAAGCCAATGGCTGAACGGCAAATTAACCACGCTAGGTGTGGCGCACCAATACACCGAATATCCGTTAGATGGGCACGGATTTAATGCTACCAATCAAAATGATTGTGCTACAAAAACTGTAGCATTTTTTCAGCAGCATTTAAGATAGTAAGGGAGTTGTTTAAATCATTTGCTTCCGGCGGCTATAAAAGCTAAAAAGTCGTTCTTTCTTTCTCTGGCAATGCATATTGCTGCGCCATTGGTAAGCATAGCTTCAGTAGAGTCGGAAGCAATATTTTTTATGTAGTTAATGTTTACCAGGTAGCTTCGGTGTGTACGGTAAAAGCCTTCCTGCTCGGTTAGTTGACCCTCGTAGTCTTTAATGTTTTTACTTACCAATATTTTATTTCCATCCTGTAAAAAAATATTTACATAACTGCCTTCGGCTTTTAAATGGGTTATGTCTTTTACTTCTATAAAAAGGCTGCCTTCACTTACCGGCACTACAATTTTTTTTATTTTCTTGTCCTCCAGGTTGGTTTTAAGTATCTCCAATCTTTCTTTAATAAGCGAGTTGCCTTTAATCTTTTCTGCTTTATCAACAGCTTTTATCAGTTGATCAATCTGCAAAGGTTTCAGTAAATAATCTACTGCACTAACCTGAAAAGCCTTTAGCGCAAACTCGCTGTAAGCAGTTACAAAAATTACTTCAAAATTAATCTCATCAAAAAACTCAAGTAACTGAAAGCCATTATAACCAGGCATTTCAATATCCAAAAAAACAATATCTGGTTTTTCTTTCTGAATCAACTTTACACCCTGTACCACGTCAGGCGCATCGCCAATAATGCTTACAGCAGGGCAATACTCTTCAATAAAAGAGCGCAGTATTCTTCTGGCTTTTGCCTCATCATCTATAATTACCGCTTTAAGCATGATACCAAAAGTATATTTTTTACGTCTTAATTTTTCTGAAAGTTTACTGTTTTTTGGGATGCACAATTTTCCATCAAACAAAAAAAGTAAAAGAGGGCCGGGCTTATCGCCCGACCCATTGAATCAGCCGTTAGTCTTAGAAACCTTATTCAACAGCGTTTTTAAACTTTTATCTGCGATATGGTTAAAATACAATTCTATTTTGTCTCGTATTTTCACTTTTTATTTATCACAAAAGGCACTTTTTACAGATTGAGTGATTTTTTCACACTATCTGTTGTGTACTTACTTAGGCTGGCTTTGTCTTTTGCCAAAATGTATTGTACCATAGCATTGCCATCAAAACTCAATCCGGTTGTGCTAAAAAAATGTACCATCACACCTGGAGCAACTTCAAGCAGGTAATAAACATTCATTGTGGTATGCCTGAATACTAATTTTCCTTTTGCTTTTTTTGTAAGCACTTCATCATATATCATTGGAAACTCCATTTCCCCGACGGTATAAGTTAACTTGGTAGGATTATCGTTGCT
>JBBQPX010000250.1:0-4992 GCA_038216775.1 Chitinophagales bacterium | reverse complement strand
TTATCTACAAAGCAATTAAAAGATATGATTGATCATTCCTATCAACTTGTAAATAAATCAAAAAAGAAGTAGTTATCATTTCGTTGCATATTTCCAGTTACGTCCTTTGCCTTCAGCAATCCATTCTAATGCAGTTGCCATTCGTTTATTGCGGGTTTCTTCGGTTTTGGCTTCGGTAATCCATTGCAGGTATTCCTTTCTGTGAGAGGGAGCAAAATTTTCAAACACTGCTTTTGCTTTTTTATTCTTTTTTAACGCATCTGAAAAATAAGCGGGTATAGCGGTTTCAACCTCTGCAATTGACTTCGGCTTCGCCGGAAGTTTTATTCCTCTGTCGTTTAAATCCATGGCTTCCTTTATCCATCCTGTTATTTTTTTGTCTGATGGCAGGTCTTTAAGTGAGGTAATTTTTCCCAGATGTCCCATGGCAGTTTCTGATTTTGCATTTTCTACAAGCACAGCATCTTTCATAAGTGCAGCCTTCCAAAACCCCATTACTGCATGTTGTTTAAACGAAGCCATATGGCACATAGGCGAACTTTTATAATCAAAAAAAGGCATACCCCATTTTACTCTTTCCTCAACCTCGGGGCAGGTTTTGTGTACCAGCTCCCTAATGTGGTTTAAAATAGGTTTAGCAAAATCAGCAGACTTTGCAATATATGCATCAATTGCTTTTTCTTTTTTTGCCATGGCGATTTTTTAAAAAATACAATTCGTCAAGTCTTTCTGCACTATATTAATCAGGAAAGCTCAATACTTTTAAGCGTTAGATAGCCGATATGCAATTCGTCTTCAGGTAAGTTAGTTATTTTCTTTTCAATCAAAAGGCTGTATTGGTCTTTTATTTCTGGAGGTAAAATATCTTTTATTTCATAAACGTCGTCTACATCAACACCATATTTATCATCAATATGTGATGTTGCGCCTTTAAAACCTGTATGCAAATAAAAAGCAGTTTTTTTTGCTTGCTGTATAGCGATAGTCTTTGTGTCAGCTACCGAAAGCAATTTGTAATGATATTCTTCCAGGTCGTTTGGCTTGTAGCCTCCAAGATTTAAAAAAAATAATTTGTTTTTAGATTTTTCTTCTGATTTGGCCACAACCTGGATGGTGTATCCACTCAATACAGTCACCTCCCGCCATGAATCAATATGTATTTGTCAGCCACCTGGCCAGAATTGTTTGATCTGCGGCAAAAGATCGGCAAGGGAATCTCCAACACCAAAAAATGTATCATGCTGTTCGGTATTGCGCCCTTTAGGTCTGCAGCCAAGTATAAGCAGAAAAAGTTTCATTGTTTTTACTTTTTAAACCGCTCACTTACCACCAAATCCTTGCTGCCAGCGGTATATGTATAAAACCCTTCACCGCTTTTTGCGCCGAGCTTACCGGATTGCACCATATTTACCAACTGTGGGCAAGGTGCATATTTGGGGTTGCCAAAACCATCTTGTAAAACTTTTAAAATACTAAGGCACACGTCAAGACCAATAAAATCGGCGAGTTGCAACGGCCCCATCGGGTGGGCCATACCAAGTTTCATAACAGTGTCAATTTCTTCCACACCTGCAACGCCTTCAAATAAACTGTAAATAGCTTCGTTAATCATCGGCATTAAAATGCGGTTGGCGATAAAGCCCGGGTAATCATTTACAGCACAAGGAATTTTGCCCAATTGTTTACTCAATTCAACAATAGTGTCGGTTACTTCTTTTTTTGTTGCGTAGCCATTAATTATTTCCACCAGTTTCATAACCGGCACGGGGTTCATAAAATGCATTCCGATAACCAGTTCTGGGCGTTTTGTTGCAGCAGCAATTTTGGTTATAGAAATGGAAGATGTGTTGCTTGCTAAAATACATCCCTCGGGTGCAGATTCATCTATCTGCTTAAATATTTTCAATTTTAAATCAATGTTTTCGGTTGCAGCTTCCACTACTAATTGTGCATTGGCAACGCCGGCAGCAATATCTGTAGCGGTTGTTATATTTTTAAGCGCTGCTGATTTTTGTTCTTCGGTTAAAGTTCCTTTGGTAACCTGCCTGTCAAGATTTTTACCAATTGTTGCAACTGCTTTTTCAAGCTGTGCGACATTTACATCTATTAAGGTTACAGCAAAACCACTTTGTGCAAATACATGAGCAATTCCGTTACCCATGGTGCCAGCGCCGATTACGCTAACGGCCCCCCTGCCCCCCAAAAGGGGGTTCTTTGCAGTATTAATATTTGTAGTGTTGCTCATTTTATTAAGAGTTTATTTTTAATGTTCAATAAAGAACCAATGTACAAGAGTGCGATCCCGATAAAGTTCGGGACCGGCTGCCAATGAAACTCAACAAAGTAGAAATGCTAGGCTAAAAAAAATCATGCACTATTAAAATTAAAAATTGATTATTTAACCAATGCCGTAACAACCTTAGTTCCCCTTTAGGGGACAGGGGCAGCTTTTACTTAAACGCATTCAACCCCGTAACGTCCATTCCTGTAATCAACAAATGAATATCATGTGTGCCCTCATAAGTGATAACACTTTCTAAATTCATCATGTGGCGCATTATTGGATATTCGCCTGTAATGCCCATTCCGCCAAGCATTTGTCGGGCATCTCTACAAATATTTGTGGCCACTTCGCAGGAATTTCTTTTTGCCATGCTCACCTGTTGAGGTGTAACTTTTCCTTCGTTCATTAAAACACCAAGACGCCAGTTAAGCAATTGTGCCTTGGTAATTTCGGTTATCATTTCAGCAAGTTTTTTCTGCTGCAACTGAAAACCTGCAATAGGTTTGCCAAATTGTATTCTTTCCTTAGCGTAATTCAGTGCAATATCGTAGCAATCCATGGCTGCCCCAATAGTGCCCCAGGCAATACCGTAACGTGCTTTAGTTAAACAACCGAGTGGTCCTTTTAATCCTTTTACGTTCGGTAAAATATTTTCTTTAGGGACTTTTACATTATCAAAAACCAACTCACCGGTGGCGCTGGCACGCAAGCTCCATTTGCCATGCGTAGTTGGTGTACTGAAACCTTCCATACCACGTTCTACAATAAGGCCACGCACATCGCCGGCTTCATCTTTCGCCCACACAACTGCTACCTGGCTAAAGGGCGCATTACTAATCCACATTTTTGCGCCGTTTAAAATTACATGGTCGCCTGCATCTTTAAAATTGCTAAGCATATTACTTGGGTCGCTGCCGTGGTTAGGTTCTGTTAATCCAAAACAACCTAACCATTCGCCGCTTGCAAGCTTAGGCAAATATTTATTGCGCTGCTCTTCGCTGCCATATTGATAAATAGGAAACATAACCAGACTGCCCTGCACACTTGCTGTAGAGCGAACGCCGCTATCGCCGCGTTCCAGTTCCTGCATCATTAATCCGTAGCTAATGTAATCCAATCCGCCGCCGCCATATTGCTCCGGCACGGTGGGTCCAAAGCAACCAAGCTCACCCATTTGTTTTACAATCTGTTGTGGAAACTCGGCACGCTGTGCATAGTCTTCAATTATTGGCGAAATTTCTTTCTTCACATAATTGCGAACAGTATCCCGAATAAGTTTATGCTCATCGGTAAGCAGTTCATCTACATTAAAATAATCTGGAGATTGAAAATTATCAGTTTTTACAGCCATCGTTAATATATTAGTGTTTATTTTTTTGCACCAGCATTTGTATTTTATGGCGACATCGTTGTGTCACTCACTTGTACGGCATACCATTGGGCAACTTTTCCTGTGCCATTTGGGTAGCAATCATTACTGCAAATATAAATACACAACGGCAGAAGATAATTTTTTGTTTATTAATATCAGCATATAATTAAAAAACATATCTTTCCGCCTCTAAAAAAACTCTATGATGCGTATAAAAAACTTGTTGATAGCCATTGTTGCTTTAATTTGTATTTACTCTATTCAATCATGTAAAAAAAGTGATACATCGCCAACCGCTGCGGTAAAGGCAGATACTTTGAGTACAGGCTGGACAAGGCAGGTTATTGCGGGAGAAACGGGATTGGCTGATATATTTTTTAACTCTGCAACCACTGGTTACTTAATTGGTTCAAAAATTTATAAGTCAACTGATGGAGGGGCAACATGGAATGTAGTTTCACCAACTGCCGGGTTGATAAATATTTTTGTAACAAATGACAGTAAGGCTTTTTTTGTTCAGAGCCAGGGTAGCAAAATTTATAAAACAATCGACGGCGGGGTTAATTTTTCAAATATGTCTATTTCAGACCAGCCTTATGATATTTACTTTGTGGATAATTTAAATGGTTACTGTATTGCGTTGAATGGGCTGTATGCCACAAATGATGGTGGAATTAGCTGGTCCAGGGTTACTACCACCGGGCTCCCTTCTATTTCTGGATATAATTCTCTTTATTGTTTTAACAATGCTACGGGATGGATTGTTTCCTATGACGCCGGTATTTTTAGGTCAACCGGTACTTTAACTGGGTGGCAACCCTCTGTAGTTAGTGGTTCTTTTAGCAATAGCTTCTCCGCTGTTTATGCCACTTCGGCCACAGTTGTTTATGCAGTAAACTATTCAGGGCAAATTTTTAAATCTACCAATGGCGGAGCAAATTTTTCATTGAATAAACAGACAGATATAGCAGGGTATATGGACATTCATTTTGCTACCGATCAAATAGGATACGTTAGTGGCGGACGTTTTGTTTATAAAACAACTGATGCTGGTGCTAACTGGACGAAAGTTGTTTCTATAGGAGAAGGCAATTTAGGAGAAGTGCATTTTACAGATGTTAACCACGGCTGGGTTTGTGAGAATACTGGAAGCGTTTTTACATTTAAACAATAGTATTGAAATTACTATCCAAAATAAGGCTGCTGATTTTGTTTTTTATGGCTGCTTTAATTGTAAGCGGCATAACAGCCATGCCTGCGGAAACGGAATTGCGTTGGCTGATGCAATACAAAAATATGTTTCCTGATTTTTTGGGTAACTGGATACAGCTTTGTT
>JBBQPX010000249.1:0-4994 GCA_038216775.1 Chitinophagales bacterium | reverse complement strand
CGTAAATCGCTGCATACTTTTAAAACGCTTACTGTGTGCTGTGTCTACCAGTATCAATAAATTCTTTTCAATATCAAACAAAGGAAAAACCTTTTTATTAAAATCATCATCTTTACCAACCACCACCACTTCATAATCTTTTAAAGAATTAATGTTTAACGCAGCGGCTGTTGTATTAGCAGCAACATTTTGGGTAGTAAGTACTTCGCCATCCAAACTACCAGTTATCTCCGAAGGTTTGGCTTTAATCATCGTAATTTCCTGAAAATAGGAATTACCATTTTTGAAAAAATTTAGCTTGCTTTTTCCAAATTCGTCAGCGATAAAATCTGCCGCCTTATCAATACCTGGCGTAAAAGTTTTTCTGCCTTGCATATCATCTGCAGAAAGTATTTTTTCAATACGTTCAACTTCTGTGGCGTTAATTATTTTATCAATGTTTTGCGCAAAAGAAAACAGGCTGATAAAGCCTGTTATTGTAAAGAGAAATACTTTTTTCATTTTTAAGTGTTAAAAACCTATGAGGTTTTGTCAGTTTCTAAAATTTCAATGGTTTACAAATTTAATAAAACTATTTATGCTTAGCCTATCAACAAACCTTATAGGTTTACAAGCTCATCATTTCTTTAAACTTCACTGCCTGCCTGCGGCTTACTTCAATTTTTTCGCCACCCTGCAGTTCCAACAAAAGTCCGCCATTAAAATAAGGTTCAATTTTTTCTATCATGCGCAGGTTTACAATATGCTTACGGTTTGCCCTGAAAAATAACCGCTCATCAAGCCTTTCTTCAAGTGCATTAAGCGATTTTAAAATTAAGGGTTTGTATGCGCCGAAAAATACTTTTGCATAATTGCCAACGCTTTCAAATAATCTTACTTCGCCAAGTTTTACAAACCAGCAACGCTCACCATCCTTAACAAAAACCTGGTCTTTATCGGTTAAAATGCCACGGTTTATACCAGCCATGGTAGCGGCCATTTCTTTCTCTTCAGCTATATGCAATTTTTGCACAGCTTCTGCTAAACGCTTTGGTTCAACAGGTTTCATTAAATAATCAAGCGCATTTACCTCAAAAGCCTTCAATGCATGTTCATCGTAAGCCGTAGTAAAAATCACATGCGGCGCACTGTCTAATTCTGTAAGCATATCAAAACCGGTTTTACCCGGCATTTGTATATCTAAAAAAATAAGGTCTGGAGAAAGATTTTCAATTTTTTCCAGCCCTTCACCTGCATTTGCAGCTTCACCTACAACTTCAATTTCAGGAAATTCGAGCAGCAGTTTTTTTAATTCGTTCCTTGCCAAACGCTCATCATCTATTATTAAAGCCTTCATCATATTTTACGAAATTTTGAACTTTTTTAAACGCTTGCCGGTATGCAAACTTTAGATTCAACCATGCTGGTATTCAGGTTTCTGATATCGAACACGGCCTTGCCCTGGTACATAAGGTTTAACCTGTCTTGCGTGCTTTTTATACCGAAGCCTTCACCCTCATTAATTGGCGTTAAAAGCTGTCCTGTATTCTGAACAAGCAATTCCATGTCATTGTCTTTAAATGAGGCAACAATTCGTACAACACCGCCTTTTATTTGTCGGCTAATGCCATGCTTAATTGCATTTTCTACAAGTGTTTGCAGCATCATAGGCGGCACGTGTTGGTGAAGAGTGCGTTCATCAATATCCAGTTCGATTTTTAGCCGCTCTTCAAAACGCATTTGCTCAAGCGCCAGGTAATCCTTTACAATATCCAATTCTCTTTCTAAAGTAACAGTCTCGCTTTTCTCTGCTTGCATACTGCTTCGCAGGATATTACTCAACTCGGTAATTGCACGCCTTGCACGTTTGGGATTTTCATCAACCAATGCACGAATACTATTGAGTGAGTTAAAAATAAAGTGCGGATTAATATGCGATTTTATCGTTTTTAATTCCAGCTCTTTTACGGTTGTTTCCAATTTTAATCTGTCGAGCTCACTATTTCGGTTTCGTTCTACATAGTGATAAACAATGTAAATAAGCATCCAAATAGCGATGAGCATAATGTTGTAATAAATGCCCACCAGGTCAGATTTATTTTCGTATACCCAAACGCCTCTTTTATTTCTTGCCCAACCGGTTGTTTTTTTAATTTCCGAAATTCCTTTTTTTATTGAGCTGTCTCCAACATAAGCACTGTTCATGTAATAAGCAACCGAATCCATACCAAATTGCTTTTCCATTTTAGTGGCTTTGTCCAGTTTTGTATTGGTATAAAATGTATCATAAGAATAGCCGGAGTGTGCTTCTAAATAATCGCTTCCGTAGTATAAAACTGTACCTGTAGCACCAACTGAAATGATGAACATAAACAGGATTCTATCGAAAGAAAATTTAAACCAGTTTGTCTTTTTTATAATCAGGCGCAGCAAATGTGTGCAAAGCACGCCCGAAACCAGCAATATTGTAAGACTGATTATGTATTGTTTCTGGCCGCCTAGCTCTTTAAACCTATCGCCAAAAACCACGAAGTTGAAATAGAGCAATATCAACCCCCAAACACCCCAACCGGTTATTTGGCAAAGCCAATATCGCATAGTTGTTTTACGCATATTGCAAAATTACTACTCAATATAATGAATTTAGCTTTGGTTTTTATTAATGGCGAAATGGGTGGGTGAGAGGTTACTAAAATAAGAATCCTGCTAATTGCCTGCATTTTGAGTTATTTTATACGGTTATACAACCGTTTTCTTTAAATTACCATCTAAAGAATATTCCTTTAAAATTTAAAACAAAAAACATGTCATTTAACTTAATTGATGCAGCTAAAAGCTTATTTACCAATGAATTGGTTGGAAAGGCAAGTTCTTTACTAGGCGAAAGCGAAAGTGGAGTAACTAAGGCAATGAGTGGTATTTTACCAACCGTACTAAGCGGATTACTTAATAAAACCTCTTCACACGAAGGCGCAGAAGCCGTTTCTCAAATGGTTAGTGAGCAACCTCATTCCGGTATTTTGGATAATATTGGTGGACTTTTAAGTAATGATGGCGGTGGACTTTTGACCAAAGGAGCAGGAATGTTGAGTGGTTTATTTGGCAATAAAACAGATGGTATAGCCGGTCTTATTTCAAATTTTTCTGGAATTAAGTCTTCTTCAGCAGGCTCTCTTTTAAGCATGGCATTACCAGCTGTATTAGCATTGATTGGCAAACACACTGGTGGAAACGGTGCAAGCGGCATTACTTCATTGTTGAGTAGCCAAAAAGATAATATTGCTGCAGCAATGCCTGCTGGCCTTAACCTAAGCAGTATATTGGGTAATGTTGGCGGCTTATCTTCAGTTACTTCAAATGCGGCTGCCGCAACTGCAACTAATTATACAACTGATACAGTTAAAAAATCTGGCGGAGGTACATCTTACATTTTGCCATTAATTATAGGTTTGTTGGCCTTAATTGCAGCAGGCTATTTCTTTAAAGATGGTTGCAACGGCGGAAGTAAAACCGATAGTCACGGAGCTGACTCAACAAATACCACAACTGAAAAAATCAGCACTACCACAACTGAAAATACGGTTACTATGGTGGCTGGAACAGTTGACAGCCTTACCGGTAACTTTGTTTATAATATTGGTAAGATGGTCACGATTGATTTACCAAACGGAGCCGGCAAATTAGATGTTGGTGAGTTTTCAACCGAAAATAAATTGTACAAATTTTTATCAGATGCAAGCGCAACTGTTGATACCGCAAAGGGAAACTGGTTCGAGTTTACCAATGTTAAATTTAAAACCGGTGGTTCAGAAATTTCTGACGAATCTATGGCGCAATTGAAAAATATGGTTGCCATCACTAAAGGTTATCCAACAGCACAATTTAAAATAGGTGGATATACAGATAATAGCGGCAATGCTGCTTCTAATGTTACATTATCTCAAAAAAGAGCAGATGCAGTTGCTGCAATGTTGACAAAGCTTGGCGCTGCACCAGCATCATTTACAGGCACTAAAGGCTATGGTCCGGAATGGCCGTTAGCTGATAACGCAACTGCGGAAGGAAGGGCGCAAAACCGTAGAGTTGCTGTTAATGTAAAAGCAAAGTAATTTTTTTAAATAAAAGTAAATGCCCCCCAATTTATTGGAGGGCATTTTTTGTTTCAGCCAATAAAAAACAATTATTTTTACACAATGGCTAATCCAAATTTAAATAGCGATTCTGATAATTTAAACTCTGCTGAAAAGGAATATGAAAATACTATACGGCCTTCGGCGATAGATGATTTTTCGGGCCAGGGCCAGATAATTGAGAATATTACCATTTTTATAAAGGCGGCAAAAATGCGGGGCGAAGCGCTCGACCATATTTTATTTCATGGCCCGCCGGGATTGGGTAAAACAACCCTATCGAGAATTGTAGCTAATGAACTGGGTGTTAGCATAAAAGAAACCAGCGGCCCGGTAATTGAAAAGCCGGGAGATTTAGCCGGTCTGCTTACCAATTTAGAAACTAATGACGTTTTATTTATTGATGAAATACACCGGCTAAGTACAGTGGTGGAAGAATATCTGTACGCCGCCATGGAAGATTTTAGGATTGATATTATGATTGACAGCGGACCAAATGCCCGCAGCGTGCAGATAAACTTAAACCCTTTTACATTAATAGGCGCAACAACAAGAAGTGGTTTACTTACGGCACCATTGCTTTCCCGCTTTGGAATAAAAAGCAGGCTGGAATATTATGATGCAGTAACACTGAAGAATATTATTACCCGTTCGGCCGGTATTCTCGGTACTAAAATAACCAGCGATGCAGCCGCAGAAATTGCCGGACGCAGCCGTGGTACACCACGTATTGCAAATGGCCTTTTACGCCGGGTGCGTGATTTTGCA
The DNA here is from genome assembly GCA_038216775.1 of Chitinophagales bacterium. Classification (GTDB taxonomy): domain Bacteria; phylum Bacteroidota; class Bacteroidia; order Chitinophagales; family Chitinophagaceae; genus Ferruginibacter. The sequence continues at coordinate 117 of JBBQPX010000249.1, read as the reverse complement.
CAGGTGATAGGTAATGGTGTTATTGATTTGGGAATTACGGAACACTCCCTAAGAGCATTAAATGTAGATAAGCATGGCCTTGATGAAATGGACAACAGGATACTGAACACTATTATT
>JBBQPX010000248.1:0-4996 GCA_038216775.1 Chitinophagales bacterium | reverse complement strand
GGAACAATGGATGCCAGCAATTATAATGAAGGCGTTCGTGGCGGCAAAGTTAGAGTGCGAGCTATTATTGAGGAGCAAGACAAGAAAACATTATTAATAAAAAGTGTTCCCTACGGCGTTACTACAACACAGTTGATGGAGAGCATAGTAAAAGCAAACGACCAAGGAAAAATAAAAGTTAAAAAAGTAACTGACCATACTGCTGCAGATGTTGAAGTAATTGTAGAACTGGCGCCGGGTATTTCTCCTGATATAACTATCGATGCGCTGTATGCATTTACTGATTGTGAAGTGAGCATTTCTCCCAATGCTTGCGTAATTGTAAAAAACAAACCACAGTTTTTAAAGGTCAGCGATTTATTAAGAACTGCCACAGAGAATACTAAAGACTTATTAAAAAGAGAACTTGAAATAAAGCTTGGCGAGTTAAATGAGAAATGGCATTACACCTCGCTTGAAAAAATCTTCTTCGAAGAAAAAATATATAAGGAGTTAGAGAAGAAGCATGAAACCTGGGAAAAAGTGTTGGAAGGCATTGACAAAGCATTTGTGCCGTTCAAAAAATTACTTAAGCGAGATATTACCCGTGAGGATATTATCAAACTAACAGAAAAACCAGTTCGTCGTATTTACAAACTTGATATTGATGAATTGAACGAGCAGATTAAAGGTTTGGAAAATGATATCAAGCAAGTAAAATTCGACCTCGCAAATCTTACAGATTTTGCAGTGGCTTATTACGAAAATCTGCTAAAGAAATTTGGCAAAGGCAGAGAGCGCAAAACAGAGATTAAGCAGTTTGATGTGATACAGGCAAAAACAGTCGCCATTGCCAACATCAAAATTTATGCAAACATGGCTGATGGATTTATCGGCACCGGTTTAAAGAAAGATGAGCTCATTGCAGAGGTTTCTGACCTTGATGATATTATTGCGTTTACCAAAGGCGGTATAATGAAGGTGGTTCGTGTTTCCGATAAAGTATTTATAGGTAAGGATATTGTACACGTTGCTGTGTTTATGAAAACAGATGACCGTACAACATACAATATGATTTATGTTGATGGTAAAACAGGAGTTAGTTATGCAAAGCGTTTTAATGTTACCGGCATTACCCGTGATAAAGAATATGATTTAACTAAAGGCTCGGATAAAAGCCGTGTTCACTATTTTTCAGCCAATGCCAATGGCGAAGCCGAAGTAGTAAAAATAATTTTGAGCCCTAATTGTAATGCTCATAAAAAAGAACTTGATTTTTATTTTGAAGAACAGGATATTAAATCGAGAGGTAGTATAGGTAATCAGGTAACAAAATACCCGATTAAATCAGTGAAGTTTAAAGAAGCCGGTAATTCAACGCTAGATGCAAAAAAATTCTGGTTCGATAATAAATTCGGCAGATTGAACACAGATGAGAAGGGTGATTATTTGGGTAAGTTTGAAGCTGAAGACAGGTTGCTTGTAATTTACAATGATGGCAATTACGAAATAACTGACCAGGAATTAACGCAACGTTTCGATACTGAAAAAGTTTTGCTGATAGAAAAATTTGATACGGAAAAAATTGTCACGGCAGTTTATTTTGATAAAGAAAAATTGCAGTACAGTGTAAAGCGTTTCAAAATTGAAACATCAACCTTGCATAATAAATTTTTCTTTATTAAAGAGGGAGAAGGTAATTACCTTGAAGCAGTTACGACAGATGAAGAGCCAGTACTTGCCATGCAGAGTGGAAGAGGAGCACAGGTTCGCAGCGCAAAAATTAAAATAACAAAAGTGGTGGAAGTAATGGGCTGGAAAGCACTGGGAAATAAGTTAACCGATTACAGCAAAAGCATAGAAATGCAGTGGGAAAAACCTGCTTCGAATAATGCGCAGCCAGAGTTGTTTTAACAGAGTCATTTGTAAAAAAGTGCAGTCCTAAATGAATACTTCTATTAAACTTAGCTTTTTATTTTTGCTGGCTTCTTGCCAAAGTTTACATAAAGACAAGAACTCATCTTTTGAAGAATTAAAAACAATTGAGAATAGAACAGAAAGGCAATTTTCTGATGCGATTGCGGATATTACCCTTAAATTAAATCTGCCTGATTTAAAGAAAGGAGTAGATAGTTTTGAGATGAGAATTTGGTGTCCGGGGTCTCCATATAGCCAGAATTTGATAGTAATACGATACATCCAAACAAAGTGGGAAATATCAGAAACTTATATTTGGGAGAGTTATCCGGAGAGAGAAGTAAAACGAAATGATACGGTGAATCTCTTGTTAGAGGTAAGTGTTGACAGTACAAAATTTAATCAGCTTATTTCTAATATTGATAGCCAAAAATTTATTGATACGCTATTGAATAAATTTGCTTTTGATTTTCCGAAACCTTCTGACTTTGCCGGAAGTTTTGAAATAGGAACAGATAGCTACAGGTATGTTTTTGAAATTGCAGAAAAAAATAAATATCAGTTTTTAAGCTATGATTGTGGTGGAAGCATAACAGGCAAGCAGCAGTTTCATGATAGAATGCGGAAATTCTTAGACTTTATAAAACGGCATTTGCAAAATGATATGCCAAATTGTAATTAGCAAATTGCCGATGTTTAAGTTTTATTTTATTTGAAATAAAATTTCAGTTGGTTATTTTTTAACTTTCCGTTTTGATTTTTGCAACGTATATTAATTGCTAAAAGCGTCTTTTCATTTCGACGAAGGAGAAATCTTTTTCTTTAACGTAAGGATAGTGTCGCAATATATATTTCTCCTTCGTCGAAATGACAGAGAGTTTGGTGTATTTTGAAATTTCTAAATTTAATGTATGAAGTCTATTCTTATTGTTTTCTTTCTTTTTTCATCAACCTGCATAATTGCGGCTGATACTGCTGCTTTTAAACAGACTGAAATTATTTACGGTCGTAAAGATGGGATGGCATTAACTATGATGATGCTGAAGCCAACAGGAAAAGTAAATGGTAAGGGAATTATTGTTACACTAAACGGCAATTGGATTTCATCTCCAAGAATGATGGATGCTTTTTTGGAAAAGACCGGTTTGTATCTTGACAGAGGTTATACTTTATTTGGTGTAATGACAAGTTCCCAACCGCAATTCACTATTCCCGATGAAATAAGCGATTTAAAAAGAGCTGTTCGTTTTGTGCGTTACAATGCAAAAAATTATGGAATTGATGCTGACCATATCGGTATTACCGGTTCATCTGCAGGAGGACATTTATCTTTAATGATTGCTACTTCCGATGATAAAATAGATACCAAATCAAAAGACCCGGTTGATAAAGTTTCGTCCCGGGTGCAGGCTGTGGCTGTGTTTTACCCGCCTACAGATTTTATTAATTACGGTGCAACAAACAAATCCGGCAAAATAAACCAGGCTGGGCTTGTGTTTGCAAGAGTAGCAGCCGCATTTGATTTTAAGGAATGGAATGATACTACAGGCACTTATGTTTCCATAAAAGATACAGATAGAAGACTTGCAATTGCTAAAGATGTTTCGCCTATAAACTGGGTAACTGCCGATGACCCTCCGGTTATAATAATACACGGTAATAAAGATTTTCTTGTTCCTATGCAGCAGTCGGAATCAATTATTGAAAAGTTTAAAGCAGCTAAGGTCCCCAATAAATTTATTATTAAAGAAGGCGGTTCACATGGCTGGGCAAACAGGGAAGTAGAGGAAAAGAACTTTGTGGAATGGTTTGACAAGTATTTATTTTAGATAAATACTTTGTTCTGTTTCATTAGCATTATTTTCGTGGTGCAGCCAAAAAAGGGTTAAGCAAATAATTAATGATTGTACTTGCGCCATTTACGCCCGAAGATTTTCAACAGTTAATAGACTGGATTGATACTGAAGAATTACTGATTAAATGGTCGGGCACGCTGTTCAGATTTCCACTCACAACATCAAGCATGGAATGGTATATAGAAGATACCAATGTTATAAACGATTCCGATGCATTTGTTTACAAAGCTATTGACACAGACACCGGTGAAACTGTTGGCCACATTTCTCTTGGAGGGTTAAGCTGGAAAAATAAATCATCACGTATAAGCAGGGTACTGGTTGGAGATAACGCTGCAAAAGGCAAAGGTATTTGCCAACAAATGATAAAAGCCGCATTAAAAATTGGTTTTGAAGAGCTGGGGCTACACCGCATAAGCCTCGGTGTATATGAAAATAATAAGGGTGCCCTAAATTGTTATCTAAAATCTGGTTTTCAAATTGAAGGCGTTTCCCGTGATATACTTTGGTACAAAAACGAATACCTAAGCATGATTGAAATGGGGATTTTGGAAGATGAATGGAGAGCCATGCAACTTAAACTATCTTAGGAATTATTGCCTTTCTTTCCTTAGGATAATCAGCAAATTTGCTGTAGTACCATTTGTGATGTGCCAGTGCCCTTGGTATCAGGTTGGCTGCAGTCCAGATGAAAAAAGCAACAGCAGGCATATTCCAGCAAAGAATTGCAAATCCAGCCCACTCAATTAATTCGCCCAGCAAATTAGGACAACTTACGTATTTGAAAAGCCATTGCGTTGGAATCTTGTAGCCTGTTTCACCAGGCTTACGTAAATGAATTAAAATATTATCTGATTTCCAGTTTATCCATACGCCCGTAAAAAATACAATAACTCCAGTAATAAACCTGGCATCATACAGCCAGCTTATTTCATAAACTGCAAAATGAATAAAATAATAACCCATTAAAAAAGTATTTGCGAGGTTGAAGAAAATGCCGGAAACCATTATGAGCAGCGGCATTTTTTTACCACTTGTATGCAGCCGGAACGGAAAAATAAAAGTGCGATTAAAATAATGCAGGCAATACAAACCAATCATTATAGTTATTAAAAAATTGTTGCTTGAAAATGTTATTGCCAAAACATAAAGCATTACAGTCAGCGCTGGCAATTCCATAAAAAACCAACCATAATGATTATCTACCTGCGGTCCCCATTTTGCAGAGGTATGGCGGCCATAGG
>JBBQPX010000247.1:0-5025 GCA_038216775.1 Chitinophagales bacterium | reverse complement strand
GATATTTCTAAATTGCAAATCAACAAAGCCTTGCCATTTACTTCCGAATTGCTGAATTAATTTACTGTAAACAGAAAAGTCTTTTTTATACGCCGTTAAATTATACCAGCGATAATCCAGTGGAACTGCAGCTTGCAAAGCAGCCCATTTAATTTCTCCATAGTGTTTACCATCGTAACTATTGTAACCGCCGCCAGCAATAAATTGTGTTTTATTTTTTTGATACTGTATCGAAAACACTGTTCCGTAAAAATAATTATCTAGCCAAAGCCTGCGTACGAGGTCGGTTTTTTTAATGGTGTTTGTTCCATCAAAATAGTTTGGCAAACCATAATCAGCAAGTTTTTTGTTGGCTTTATATTGCTCGTAAAAGCCTTTGCCACGTGTTAAAAAAACTGCGATATTTCCTTTCCAGTAATTGTTCAATTTATGGTTGTAAAAAAGCTGGTAGTGTGTTTGGGTATAATCGTCCACTTCATTATCATATGGTGTACCGGGTTTTTCTGTGCCGCTTGGGTTGTAGGTTCTGGTGCTATCGAGTAAATATTCTGCAACGCCATTCCATGCCTGGTAGGTTTTTTCGTGGCCGGAAAACACATTCAGCCTTAAAGAACTTTTTTCGCTTACATAAGCGGTACTTAGGAAAAAAGATTCCAGGTTCGTTTTGGCTCTGTCTATATAACCATCGCTGCTGATGCGGCTTGCACGCCCATCAATGGTAAAATGTTTACCCAATATGCCGCTTCCAAATTGTATGTTATTTTTCCATGTGTTAAAGGAGCCGTAGCTGTTGTTGCTGGCTGCATAAAATTTAGGATTTATATCGTTTGTAGAAACATTAATGCTAGCGCCAAAAGCACCAGCACCATTTGATGATGTACCTACGCCACGCTGTATTTGAATGCTGTTGGCAGAGGAAGCAATATCCGGCAAATCCACAAAGAAAGTTCCTTGGCTTTCGGCATCGTTATAGGGAATGCCGTTTAGTGTAACATTAATCCTCGCAGCATCGGTGCCACGTATGCGTATTCCGGTGTAGCCAACGCCATTACCAGCATCGGAGTTAACAACAACAGAAGGGGTTTGGTTTAGCAAAAAAGGAAGATCCTGTCCCAGGTTATTTTTCGCTAGTTCTTCTTTTATAAGATTGGTTTTGGCAAACGGTGCTTTATCACCTGCGGTAATTGCTCTAACCTCTACAGGTTGCAAGTAAGCTGTATCATTAAATTTAGCTGTTTTCTGCGCAAAAAGCACGACAACACCTGTACACATCAGCGTACACAAGAATAACTTCTTCATCATTATAAAATTGAGCTGAACATCCGGGGGAGATTGTAGCCGCTTGACTTCTCTTAATAAAGAAAAGTTGGGTGGAGTGTATTTCTCCCTTCGCAGGCATTATCCTGTGCAGGTTCTCGGGTATTATCTCAGCTTGCGGCTTTTGGCGCAGGCACCCCGGAAATTCAAACGGTTAATAAGAACTTTGAAAGGCAAAGGTAGGGTAGTTTAAATTATTTTTTAAAATTATTGTAACAAAAAGTTCTTGACGATCGTATAACATAGCAAGTAAAGCCATGAAATTATTGTTACTGCGGCAACCGGTTTACTTTTAATCCGGTTGCTACTTTAATGATGTTTCGTTTTTCAAAACATCAAAAAAATTAAGATGAAAAAATTATTCCTTTCCATTATCTCCTTGTTTTCGCTGGTTGCTTTTGCCCAGAATAACAAAGTAATTAACGATGCAAATGCAGTTGTACGGACTTTAAATGGCAGTTTTAATTCCATCAGCGTTTCCAGCGGCATTGATTTATACCTGACGCAGGGTAACGAAGAATCTGCCGCAGTGAGTGCCGCCGATACAAAGCAAATAGACATGATAAAAACCGAAATAGTGAATGGTACTTTAAAAATTTATTTCGATAATAAGGGAGCAAGCTGGAAATCGGACTATAAAAGATTGAAGGCTTATGTAAGCTTTAAAACATTAGAAAAAATAGATGTTTCTTCTGGTTCGGAGGTAAAGGTAAGTGGTACCATAAATTCGGATAAATTGAAACTGGATGTGAGCAGCGGTGCTGAATTTAACGGCACAATAAATGCTAAAGAACTTACGGCAGATGTGAGCAGCGGAGCATCGATAAAAATAACTGGCATGGCTGATAAATTAACTGTAGGTGCAAGCAGCGGTTCGGAATTTAAAGGGTATGATTTTATAACTGATTATTGCACGGCGAAAGCGAGCAGCGGTTCAGATATTCACGTAACTATTAATAAGGAACTGAGCGCCAAAGCAAGTAGTGGCGGAGATATTGTTTATAAAGGCACAGCACTCATCAGAGATATTAAAACAAGTGGCGGTGGTGCTGTAAAAAAAGCTTAGTTTTCTAAAACAAAGATTAAAATGAAAAAGATTTATCTGGCATTAGCTGCTATGTTTTTTATTACGCTATCGTATGCACAAAATGATATTGTAGTTGATCCAAATGCAGAAGCCCGTAATTTAAATGGCAGCTTTAACGCCATTAAAGTATCTGGCGGAATTGATATTTATTTATCGCAGTCGGATAATAATGCGCTTGCCATAAGCGCCGTCGGCGAAAAGTATCGTGCAGAAATTAAAACCGTGGTGGAAAATAATATACTTAACATTTCTTTCGAAGGTGATAAAGGATGGACTAAAAAAGATCGCAAACTAAGAGCCTATATTTCTTTCAGCGAATTAAAAAAAATAAATGCGTCAGGAGCATCAGATGTTTTTGTAATAGGCAGCGTAACCGTTACTGCGCTGGAGATACAGATGTCTGGTGCCTGTAATTTTAAAGGCATGGTAAAAGTAAATATGTTAAAACTTAACCTTTCCGGCGCATCGGATGTAAAAGTATCGGGCACGGCAAATACAGTTGAAATTGAAAGTACAGGCGCCAGCGATGTAAAAGGATTTGACTTAATAACGGATTTTTGTGATGCCAAACTTACAGGTGCATCCGATGTAAAAATAACAGTGAACAAAGAATTATCGGCAAATGCAACGGGCGCAAGCGACATCAAATATAAAGGTGCTGCAGCTATCAAGGAAGTGCATAGCAGCGGTGCCAGCAGTATTAAAAAAGTAGATTAGTAAGATAGTTACTTTCCAAAAGCCCAGATTAAAAATGCCGGTAATTGTTTGCTCCAAGCATCATAATCATGTTTGCCATTTGCATCTTCTACAAAACGAATATCCTCAGGCAGACAAATATTTTTGCTTCTAATTATTTCAATCAGGTCTTTGGTATCGTCAACTACATCAATAATACCATCCTTATCCCGGTCGCTATCTTCTTCTTTGTCACCCACATAAAACCAATATTTTAAAGCAGCTTTTTTTCTTGATGATTTTAATTTGCTTAACATGATTCTGTTTTTATCATCAGTATAATCGGCTGCTTTATCATCCTTATCACGCCACCAAAAGGAGCCAGAAAAAACGCCCACTTTATCAATTTTATCAGCATGGTTCCAGGCAATATCAAAAGCTGATAATCCACCTTGCGAACAACCGGCAATGGCAACCGATTTAAATTTGCGAACCGTTGCGTTCTTTTTTGCATAAGGGTATAACTCGTTGTTTATAAAATCATCGTATTTATCAGCTTTGTCGCCGCGGTTTAAAAAATCCGGCTGTCCGGCTACTCCGTATTCTTTCATTCTGTCACCGGCATGCACCGCAACAATCAACAATGGCTTAATCAGCTTCTTTTTAAATAAACTGTCTAATATTTCTTTAACATGAAATTGTCCAACATCCTGCCCATCATTCAAAATAAGGAGGTTCATTTCGGTTTTATCGGATGGCAATGGGGTGCTAATAATGGTCAATTTCACCTGTCTTTGTAAGTGGCGGCTGTAAATTTCATCATCCTGCTGTTTTATTTTACTCTTGCAGCTAATAGCTGTAAGTGCCAGCAGTACTAGGCTTAGGCGAAATGCTATTTTTATAATCATACCCAAATCTACAACATCAAACTATATTATTTGGCTGCGAAGCTGTAAAACCTTAGTTTTGCACCGCGAAGTAGAGCAGCGGTAGCTCGTCGGGCTCATAACCCGAAGGTCACTGGTTCGATCCCAGTCTTCGCAACCAACGAAAGAAAAGGCTCAACTGGAGCCTTTTCTTTTTTAATAACTTTATTCTTAGCGGATTTTATGCTAATGAATTTGATTAACTCCTCTTCTAACCGTTGAATACGGTAATCAATTTCTGCATAAATCGCTGTTCATTGCTAAAAGCTTAAAGCTTGTAGCTAAAACATGGTATAATGAAATCAGGTTTTGTAAACATTTTCGGTAAACCAAATGCAGGTAAAAGCACTTTGCTTAATGCATTAATGGGTGAGAAAATGGCTATTGTATCGCACAAAGTGCAAACAACAAGGCATCGCATTAAAGCCATCCTAAGCGAAAAAGATTACCAGATTATTTTTTCCGATACGCCAGGTATTATTGAACCCAAATATAAGCTGCACGAAAAAATGATGCAGGCCGTAAAAGGTAGTTTAGAAGATGCTGATGTGGCTTTGCTGATTACTGATGTAAGAGAAAATATAGATGAAAGTCATGCAATTTTTACAGCATTAAAATTGAAAGCGCCGGCCATTGTTATTTTAAACAAGGCTGATACAGTTAACGGCGAACAGTTAAAAACTACAGCTGCTTTTTTTGAATCACAACCCTATTGTAAAGAAGTAGTTTCTTTATCAGCCTTAAAAAAAACGGGTATTGATGAACTGCTACAGGTAATTTTAAAATATTTACCAGTAGGTGAGCCCTTTTACGAAGGGGACGATTTAAGCGATATGCCCACCAAGTTTTTTGTTGGGGAGATGATAAGAGAAAAAATATTTTTGTTGTACGGAGAAGAAATTCCTTACCACGCAACCGTGCTGGTGCAGGAGTTTAAAGAAAAAACAACCCTGATAAAAATTAGTGCCGAAATAATTGTGCAGCGGGAAACACAGAAGGTGATAATACTGGGCAGTGGTG
>JBBQPX010000246.1:0-5045 GCA_038216775.1 Chitinophagales bacterium | reverse complement strand
TGCGGGTAGCTGCATACACCAATGATGCAACGGCTATTACGGTATCGCCTGCACCGCTTACATCTGCAATGCTGCGGATATGTGTAGGTATAATAAATGCTTCATTTTCCGAATTATAAAACACACCCTTTTCTGATAATGTTATTAATGAAATACGATGATGAAGTTTTTCTTGCAATAACAAATGCATTTCTTTAAGTGCATTTATATTTACATAATCGCTTAAAATATTGAGCCCCTCTTTTATCTCTTTTAAATTTGGTTTAAAAATATCAACATCTTTATACACAAAGAAATTTTTCCTCTTCGGATCCACTGCAGTAAGAATATTTTTACTTTTACAAATACTTACTATTTTCTGAATTACGTTTTCTGTAAGCACACCTTTATTATAATCTTCAAGTATAATCACATCAGGACTTTCGGCTTCGACATATCTTTCAAAAGCTTCCAGTAACTTGGCTTCATCCGTAACAGTTATATTATCGGCTATTTCCGCATCCAGCCTCATCATATGCTGGTTGCGGCTTATGATGCGTATTTTGTTTGTGGTAATCCTTTCTTCGCTATGTATAAGATAGCTTACGTTTATGTTGTTTTGTTTCAGTAATGCCGTTAACTGTTGCCCATCATCATCTTTACCTAAAACACTTATCATGTTTACTTTTGAGCCAAGTGCAACTGCATTCAATGCCACATTACCTGCGCCGCCAATTCGCTGCTCTCTTTTACTAACTGCCACTACAGGCACCGGTGCTTCCGGAGAAATACGGTCAACATTTCCCCACCAATACGTATCCAGCATAACATCGCCCACCACGCCTACTTTCAACCCGGTAAACTGTTTAAATAAAGTATCAAAATTCTGCGCTGTCATATTCGATTAGTTCTTTTTTTGAGCCCCTATTGATAAATAATAAACAGGAATTCCTAATAAAACAATTCCCAAACCAATACCTGCATAAACCGGTTTAAAAATGATGAGAAAAATACAAAATACCAATGCCATAACAATATAGATCGCTGGCAATATTGGATATCCAAACGCCTTGTATGGTCTTTCTGCATCAGGTCTTTCTTTACGCAATTTAAAAATTCCGATTATTGTAATGGCGTAAAACAATACAACAACAAAAGAAATCATGTCGAGCAAATCTCCATATTTACCACTAAGGCAAAGAATAGATGCCATTACAAATTGCGCCCACAGTGCATATTCAGGCACGGCATACTTGTTAAGTGTTGCAGCTTTTTTAAAAAACAATCTATCTATAGCCATAGCATTGTAAACACGGGCTCCCGCAAGTATCAATCCATTATTACAGCCAAATGTTGAAATCATAATCATGACAGCGATAACAATGGTACCAGCATTTCCAAAAATAGTATGTGATGCTGTTACGGCTACCCTATCATTTTCGGCAAATGCAATTTCGTTTAGCGGCAAAACAGAAACGTACATCACATTGGTAGCAACATAAATTAAAGTAACAATTAAGGTTCCAAAAAGCAAAGCAAGGCCGATATTTTTTTGAGGATTTTTTACCTCACCAGCAATAAATGTAACGTTGTTCCAGGCATCGCTGCTAAAGATAGAGCCTACCATAGCTGCTGCCACCGCACCAACCATTGCGGCACCGGTAATTCCTGTCCAGGATGATGTGCCTGCATCCCACTTCTTCATTGAAAATGCATCAGTCCAGTTTGCATTCCATATTTCTGATTTTGCCGCCAAAATAAATCCAAAAGCAATTAGCCCAAATAGACTTAGCAACTTTGTTGTTGTAAAGACCGTTTGAATTATTTTTCCATTTTTTATTCCTTTTGAATTAATAAATGTTAAAAGGGCTATTAATAAGATGGCAACAATTTGCGCAGCAGATATTTTTAAAACCCCCAAATCAAGCAAGATGTTTTTCTCACTAAATGCGGGAATAATATATGCTGCAAATTTACTAAATGCCACACCCACTGCGGCTATTGTAGCTGTTTGAATAACGGTGAAAAAACTCCATCCATATAAAAAACCGGCAAGAGGATTAAAGGCTTCCTTTAGGTAAACGTACTGCCCGCCAGCTTTTGGAAACATGGCACTCAACTCTCCATAACTTAAAGCTGCAGTTAACGTCATAAACCCGGTAATAACCCAAACGGCAATCAGCCAGCCCGAGCTACCGACATTGCGGGCTATATCGGCACTAACAATAAAAATACCGGAACCTATCATGGATCCGGCGACTATCATAGTTGAATCCAACAAACCAAGTGTTGGCTTAAAATGAGCAGCATGTTCTGACATATTTATTCCGTTTTATATCGGAACAAGATATAGAAAATGTACGAATTTATTTCACTTGCATTTTAAATAGTTAGAGCGTTGATTCTAATTTAATGGGGCATAAATTAGATTTGAGCTTCATGCAAATTAAGGTTCAAAATCTTATACAAAGGCAGGGTTAATTAGCAGATTCTTTTTTCATTTTAGCGTTCATGCCTTGTATTACCTCTTTGGTAATATTTAGAGACGAGTCTTTAAAAACCATATAGTCGAGGCCTGTACCGGTAGTAAATATATACATGTACTTTTTATCCTTATTATAATCGGCTAAAAAATCTTTAAGTTTCTTTTGAATACCATCCATTATATTAAAACTTTTTTCATTTAGTTTCTGGCTTTGCTCTTGCTTTTTTGAATCGATTTTTTGCTGCTGATCAATTAGTTTACCTTGAAAAATCTGAGCTTCTTCTTCAGTTATTGCAGCGCCCTTTTTCAGAAAATTATCCTTTTGTGCCTGTAATCCACGATAACCCGTTTCCTGTTCCTGTTCAATTCTTTTCATCTCTTCCTCCAATTCTTTACGTTTCTCCTTAATAAAACTTATGTTTTCGTTTAGCGAATCCAGCTCTACATAGGCAAGTGGTGGCCTGTAGCCATTATCATCTTTAACTGTACTATTGCTATTTATCTTTGCCGCAACTGCTTCGGCTTTTTTGCCAGAAAAATCATAATAATAAAGATACCCTACGGCTAGCACCAAAACAATATTCAATATTAAAGATAAATTTTTCATCATACTCTCTTATTTGGAGGCAATATACTCACAAACTCCTTCAGGACAATGACTTTAAAAAATTTTTAGGAAAGGGTTAACGGTAAAATTGTCTATCGAAAAAACCAGAAATAAAACTTATAGTTTATCGTAAAGTCTGTAAAATATGGAATTATCGATCCATCAGCTAAATTAAAAGTCAGTCCCCATCAATACCATTTACAAAATCTTTGTATCTACATTTTACTACTTTAACCTTTCAAAACATGAATTCATCGAATTTGCTAAATACAAAATTGAAAAAATGATAGTTTAGTATGGTATTTATGGGTACAAGCAAATTCCTAAAACGGGAATGTAAAAAAAAAATTATAAAATGTTTAGTTACAAAAATATTCAACTTGACGAAATAATTACAGAATCAATAAACGGTTCTTCAAAAATGCAGCGGGTTTTATATCAAAAATATGCCGGTGCAATGCTACAGGTATGTTTACGCTACACCAACAATAACAAGACTGACGCAGAGGATATTTTACAGGAAGGTTTTATCAAAGTTTTTAAAAATCTTCAAAATTTTAGAAATGATGGAAGTTTTGAAGGCTGGATAAGAACAATAATAACCCGTACTGCCCTGGGTTATATTAAACAAGAAAAAAGACGCACGGTAAGCGTGTGTACTGAAAACTTACAATCTGTAAAGGAAGAAAACCTAAGTGTATTAGACAAACTTGCCGAAAAAGACATTATAAAAATGGTTACAGTTTTACCAAAAGGTTACAGAAAAATATTTATAATGTATGTTATTGAAGGTTACAATCATAGGGAAATAGCTGCAATTTTAAATTGTACAGAAGGTACTAGCAAATCGCAATTATTTCGTTCTAAAACTAAACTACAGGAATTATTAAAAAAACGAGCCTAATAAACCACAGTTACCAGTAGAGGCTGCCTATTTAAAGCAGCCTCTTTTTGTGTACCGGATTCACTAATTGTGTAATTATTTACACCATAAAATAGTGAACTAAAAATCAACTAACTAAAAATTTCCTGCTCTTCTCTTTCGCTCATTACTATCTTTTTTATAAAGTCATCGTAATTAGCTTCATCATGATTCGTGTTTGCACCGTAAACATCTATAGTGTATCCTATCAATCCATCATTGGCTTCTATTAAATACAAAATAGTATTATCTGCCGGATCAGATTCTCCTTCAAAACGGTAGGTTTTAATAATGATAAGGTCTTCAGGTTTGTAAAATTTCCCTGCAGGGCTAACAAAATCTTCATCCTTCATTTGAAATTCATTGTCTTGTTTTCTTATGCGGAGTTTTTCTAAAACACCACTTAGTGTAGTCATCATAATATAAAATTTTATGTAGAAATAAATAAACATCTTCCAATGTCATGCCAAAGAAAACCAGACAATTAAAACCGACATTTTATTAGTGCCCGATATTGGCATGATTTTATCTGTTATATAAATGTAACTACTTGTTAAATTTCTAAATACAATACCATGTCAATCAATCTTATAAAAGCAATACAACAAAATGGAAGCTATCCTGAATTAAAAAAGATAGACCCAAATGTGCAACATGCTGAAGAAAATAATGTTGGGCAAGATATTGACTTTAGTCAGGCGGCGATTGCAGCTGTGCTAGCAGGTTTGTATAAATATAGCCAATCAGATGAAGGTGCTGCGGAAATATTAAATGCAGACAGTAATGTCTGGGTAGATAAAATTTTTGAAGCGGATAAAATCGCTGCAGTAGAAAAAGTTGCTACCTACAGTAATGTTTCTCATATTAATGCAGATGCCGAAATGAATAGTATTGCAACAGAAGCAGTAAAACTTGTGAGAGAAAACGTAGCTACGAATGAAAAGATTAAAAATGTAAAATCATTTTTACTAAGTCAAAGAACGGATATCCTTTTATACTTGCCACCCGAATTAAATATGGGGCAGGTTTTACACGACAATACAATAGATGAT
>JBBQPX010000245.1:0-5062 GCA_038216775.1 Chitinophagales bacterium | reverse complement strand
AGAGATAGTATTCCTCCAAGGCTGGTAAGCTCTTCTCCTAAATTAAACGGCGTAAACGTTACAGGCAATAAAATCACGCTAACTTTTGATGAATATATAAACCTGGTAGAACCGCAGACAAATGTGCTGGTTTCTCCTTTTCCTAAAAAAAATCCATCGGTTGATTATAAATTAAAAACGGTAACGGTTAAATTAAAAGATACGCTTTTGCCTAATACAACTTACAGCATAAATTTTGGAAAGGCAATCGTTGATAATAACGAAGGCAATGCGTTTAAGGATTTTACATACGTTTTTTCAACAGGTAAAGCCTTAGACACTTTACAACTGAGCGGCAAAGTGCTGATTGCCGAAAATGCAAAAGCCGATAGTACGATTATTGCCATGCTTTATCGCAACGCCAACGACTCATCTGTTCAAAAAACGAAACCAGACTATATTGCTAAACTTAGCGGCGACGGCAGTTTCAAATTTGTAAATTTACCTGCGGGTAAGTACAATGTGTATGCTTTAAAAGATGGAGATGGTGGTAAAACATACAATTCAAAAAAAGAGATGTTTGCCTTTATGGATGAAGCCGTGGTAGTTTCAGAAAAAACAGAACCTGTAGTTTTATATGCATCGGCAATAGAAAAAGAAAGCCTTAACAGGCCCACTGTAAAAACAAACGTTAAGAACAAAAAAAACCTAATTTACAGTTTAGGTACCGGTGGATTAACCCAGGATTTAATAAATCCCTTTGAACTTAATTTTAACAGTCCGCTCAAAGATTTTGAACCCGGAAAATTAATCTTAAAAGATACCAACTACAAGCCCGTTCCATCTGCCCAATGGGCAATTGACAGCAGCCGCATCAAGATTACGCTTACAACAAAATGGCAAGAAGGTATGCAGTACAGGCTTGTGATGGATACAACTGCGTTCTCCGATTCATCTGACAATCATCTGGCCAAAGCAGATACAATTAAGATAAGTGCAAAAACCCTTGAGGAATACGGCAATGTGGTGCTGCGTTTTACTAATCTCGATTTGGCGAAAAACCCGGTTCTACAATTAGTACAGGGCGATGATGTTAAAAAAAGCTATCCCCTTACTTCCTTAGAATGGATTAATAAATATGTAGAACCCGGCGAATACCAGATAAGAATTCTATACGATGCCAATAAAAATGGCAAATGGGACCCGGGCGATTATTCCAAAAAACTTCAACCCGAAAAGGTAATTAGTCTCGAACAAAAACTGGGCATACGGGCAAATTGGGATAATGAGCGGGATATAAAACTTTAATTGATAATTTTTTAATGGATAATTGATAATGCTTTTAATAATAAACAGGTTTCAAAATCAGAAACTGTTTACATCTAAAAAATTATCCATTATCCATTCCCCCATTATCCATTAAATTTGCGCATGATTTTTTCCTCTTCACTTCTTGAAAATGCGGTTAACGAATTTGCTAAATTGCCCGGTATCGGAAAAAAAACAGCATTACGTTTGGTTCTTCATCTCATTAAACAAGATAAATCAGAAGTTGGTCAGTTCAGCGAAATCATCGCAAAAATGCGGAACGAAATAAAATTCTGCAGCCGTTGTTATAATATATCTGATAAAGAACTTTGCAACATCTGCAGCAATACCATGCGTAAGCAGGAAATGATATGCGTGGTTGAAAACATTCGGGATGTTATTGCCATTGAAAGCACACAGCAGTTTAACGGTATTTACCATGTTTTGGGTGGCATTATTTCTCCGCTTGATGGTGTTGGGCCGGAACAGTTAACCATAAATGCGCTGGTTGATCGCATTGCAAAAGAAGAAATTGGAGAAATAATTTTTGCTCTTAGTCCTACTATACAAGGTGACACAACCATTTATTATATCAGCAAAAAATTGAAAGACCTGCAAGTAAAAATAACCACCATAGCCCGTGGCATTTCTTTTGGAGGCGAGCTTGAATATGCCGATGAAATGACGCTTGCCAAAAGTATCAGCAATCGAATTCCTGTCGAGAATTTTATGGTAACAGGAAATTGAGTATCAGATTTTATAGTTCCTAATTGCATTATGCCCGCTTGGTAAACAAATAACATCTTCTTTTTTGCGTTACCTATCTTAATAAACACCCCCGATGACATCCAAACAAAAAAAAAACAATTTTCTTCCTTATAGCAGGCGTTATCGCAATTGCAGCAACATTTGCTTTCTATCAATACAATAAAGGTCCAATCAGCATAAAAGATGCAAAAGGCATTAAAGTAACTGCCATAAATTTATATGAATCTTACATTAAGGACTCCTCATCAGCCGTAAAAAAATACAGTAATAACATTGTTGAAACTACCGGCGTTGTGGCGCAGGTTACAAATAATCAGCAAAACCAACTGGTTGCATTAATTATTACAAACGAAACAGGCGCATTTGTTAACTGTACAATGGAAGACAGTTTGGCAACAATTAAGGAAGATGAAACTGTAACTATTAAAGGCATTTGTTCGGGAATTGGCGCCGGTGATGCGGCTTTGGAAATAGCTGGTGATGTTTACTTAATAAGGTGCTACCGAGTAAAATAACAGTCTAAAACCGCTAATTAGTTGCGTCAACATGTTATTTAGCGTAATATAAACCAAAGATTTATCCAATATAAATAGCAACTGCACGTTATAGCAATGTTTACATCCAATTTTTGGGTGCCAATATCTTTATTAATTACTATCGGTTAAAATAAATGGTTATAGTTATTAAAAAAAAGTCAGTTTCTATACTGGGTATTTTATCTTTTTTCTTATTGGGATTGTTGTTAATAAACAGTTGCACAAACAATAAGGCCGAACTTTTATATCCACCACAAACCTGTGATACAATTACAGTTACATATACAAATGTTATTTCGCCAATACTAAGTGCCAACTGCAAAGGTTGTCATGGTGGGAGCAACCCGGCGGATGGGATAGACTTTTCCTCATATAGCGTGGTTAAAAAATATGTAGATAATGGCGATTTGTATGCAGCTATCACGCATACATCCGGTTATCCGGCGATGCCGAGAAACAATGATAAACTAAGCGACTGTATAATAAGTAAATTCAGAACGTGGATTTTAGCAGGAGCACCCGATAATTAGAGAACATAAAAACAAAAATATCCAAAATGAAATCACTGTTAATTTTAATAACAGCCTTCTTTTCTTTTGCGCATTTATCAAATGCGCAAAGCTATATCACTAAAAACGGCAAAATCAGTTTTTTTTCCAAAACCAGTATGGAAAATATTGATGCGGTAAACAACCAGGTCGTAAGCATATTAAACAGCGCATCAGGTGAGCTTGCTTTTTCAGTTTTAATAAATGGCTTTCTATTTAAAAAAGCATTAATGCAGGAGCATTTTAATGAGAATTATATGGAGAGCACAAAATATCCCAAGGCTACATTCTCTGGCAAAATTGATGATTTAACTAAAATTGATTTTGACAAAGATGGCGCTTACAACGTATCGGTTACTGGTAATTTAATGATGCATAAAGTTACCAATAAGATAACTGCCCCAGCTGTGATAACCGTTAAAGGCAAAAAAATAACAGCAAATTCCACTTTTAAAGTTGCGCTTGCCGATTTCAAAATCTCTATACCAAAACTGGTAGAGGATAATATATCTAAAACCATAGAAATAAAAATTGACTGTAAATACAATCCAAAATAGGAGCTGTTTTACTATGCATATTAAATGAAATATTTTAAGCTCATATTCTTTTTTTGCCTGCTGGCTTTTTCTGCAAAAACCTTTGCACAGGATAGTACTATAAGCCTGCTTAGCATATTAGAAAAGGAGTTGGAGCAAAGCAAGGATATGACAATTTACACAACTGCAACATTTAAAACCTCTCGTCTTGTAAATGGTCATTCAGTAGAGAATACAGGCAAGGGAGTAATGGATGTAAAAATTTCGCACAGGTTTGGTAATGTAAGCGAAGGCGGTTATCAGCTTTTTGGGCTTGATAAAGCCACCATGCGTATGGGTTTTGATTATGGCCTCACCAAAGATTTAATGATAGGTGTTGGCAGAAGTACTTTTCAAAAAACTTATGACGCATTTTTTAAAATAAAAATATTAAAGCAAAGCAAGGGCAAAAAAGTAATGCCAATTACTTTAAGCTATGTGCCGACAGTTGCTTTAAAAACAATACACTACGAAGACCCAAAGATTGACAATCGCTTTAGCTCACGCATGGCTTATACGCATCAGTTAATAATAGGACGAAAATTTTCAAACAAAACTTCGCTGCAGTTAATGCCCACTTTTATTCACCAAAACCTGGTTACGCTGGCATCAGAATCAAACAATATTTTAGCCATGGGTTTTGGCGGCAGGCAGAAAGTAAGTAAACGAATAAGCATTAATGTAGAATATTATTACTTGTTGCCAACCACTAAATTACAAGGAAGCAGCAATTCACTTTCTATTGGTGTTGATATAGAAACCGGTGGTCATGTTTTTCAGTTGCATTTTACAAACTCGCAGGGTATGAATGAGCGTTCGTTTATTGCAGATACTAATGGAAAGTGGCAAAAGGGTGATATCTATTTCGGTTTCAATATTTCCAGAGTTTTTACAGTTAATAAAAAACATTAAATAAAAAGCTACGGCTTTTAAAAATCCAATATTCCAGAATCGAGCATGTTGAAAAAACCAACCATACTCTTATTTATACTGATATTTTTTTCATCTAATGCTATAGCGCCGCCGCTACAGTATGCTGTAAATTCAGGCAGTATCACCTTCCGGTCAGATGCGCCGCTAGAGCTTATTAAAGCCATCAGCAACCAATTAAAAGGCATTTTCGATTCCGATACAAAACAATTCGCTTTTACCTTAAACGTAAATACATTTAAAGGTTTTAACAGCCCGTTGCAGCAGGAGCATTTCAACGAGAATTACCTCGAAAGCAATAAATATCCCCGAGCATCTTTTGAAGGGAAAATAATTGAAGATGTAGACTTAAAACGAGACGGTTACTATAATATAAGAGCAAAAGGAAACCTTACTGTACACGGTGTAACGCAGGAGC
>JBBQPX010000244.1:0-5090 GCA_038216775.1 Chitinophagales bacterium | reverse complement strand
GTAGTTTTTACTGATAAAAAATCTTTATACAAAAAAGAACCGGGAATAGTTATTGCTTTTAACTGGAGGCGTATAGCAGCGGCTGTAATTATACTTGGGTTAGGGCTTTTTACTGGTGTTTCGGTTTATAATAATTATACTAAAAAAGCAAATGGCGCAGAGCTGGCAAACAGTGGCGATAAAAAATTACAAGCTCCTGTAAAAACTGTGCCCAACACAAATGTTGTGGTAACTCCAGAAAATACAGCTGAAAATTTAACAGAAGAAAATATTGCATCAACTAAACTTGATAAGGATAATCTGCAGTTGGTAAATCAAAAAGAAAAATCTGATGTTATAAATACAAATAGCAAAAATTCAGCCACTTCAAAGAGTGAAATTACAGTAAGAAATAATAATGCAAAACAGGATAATAATTTATCCAAATTTCCTTTAGAAAAAATTAACAATAATAGCAGTAACAAAATAATTGTTGCCGACGTATTACCTTCAAACAACAGCAACAAACTTTCCGGAAGTAATGATGCTGTTGCAAAAATAAATCCTAAAGAAAACCCCATTAATACCATCAACCCCAATAACAATAAAGCAGATTTTGCAGTTACGCAGGTTGTAAATAAAACTACTGATGGAGAAGATAATAACCGTTATTTAGACGTAGATAACGATAATGAAAAAAGAACAGCACTTGGTGGTTTTTTACGCAAGGCAAAAAGAGTGCTGGAGCGTACTACCAACGTTAAACCGGGCGATGGCGTTAAAATTGCCGGGTTTGAAATCTCATTAAAATAATCACTTAAAATTGAAACAAATGAAAAAGCTAATTCTACTTTTAGCCCTGGGAGCTTTTTGCCTGAAGGCATCGGCACAGGAAGACACAATTAAAACAAAACAAAAAGATACCATTCGTGTTGGGGGAATCATCATTGTAAAAAAAGGAAAGGGAAATACCGACGATAAAATAACAGTAAAAATTGGCGGAGATGATGATAAGCCAAAGAAAAAATCGAAAATTAGTACCAACTGGTGGATTCTTGATTTAGGCTTTGCAAACTACGACGATAAAACAAATTATGCAGCGGCGGGAAGCTATCTGGTTAACAGACCTGGTTTTCCAGCAATTGATAAAAATGACTTTAAATTAAAAGCAGGCAAAAGCATTAACGTAAACATTTGGGTGTTTATGCAGCGGATAAGTTTGATAAAAAACTATGTAAATCTTAAATATGGTTTTGGCGTAGAGCTTAATAATTACCGCTACAAATCAAATATAAGCTTCAAGGAAAACGGCTATGTGCCATACACAGCAAATACGCAAACTAATGCCCCGTTTGTTTTTAGAGATTCTATTTCTTTTACAAAAAACAAGCTTGCTTTAGATTATGCTACTGTGCCAGTGATGTTGAATTTTTTAACTAATCCGCAGCAACGTAAAAAGGGTGTGAGTTTAAGTTTAGGTGTTAGCGCAGGCTACTTATACAGTCAGCGCAACAAGCAAAAAAGTGGCGAACGAGGAAAACTTAAAAATAAAGGCGATTACGATGTTGAAAGATTTAAATTTTCTTATGTAGCTGAATTAGGTGTGGGGCCTGTTTTGTTTTATGGTTCTTATAGTCCTAAATCAATTTATGAAAAAAGTCTGGACATCAGACCTTATAATGTAGGTTTCCGTTTAAGTTATTGGTAATAGCTCTCTCACTCAAACCTTTGCCCGTGATGGTTATTACCAAAATGGGCAGAGGGGCGAGTTTTAAATATAAACTTCCGGTATTACCGGGAGTTTTTTTATTTGAAAATAATATTTCTCATTTGAATTTATAATATTTTACTTTTATGTGAAGTAGATATTTGTGTTAAATTTTTAATATAAAAGCTTCAATTTTCTTATTTATTGTTAATTTTTTTCCAACTGGTAAAATAAAATTGTGCGGCACGTGGTTTGCAATCAAAAAGAAAATTATTTTTGCCTGATGAAGCCACTTCCAATTTTTAAAATCAGCCTGTTATCGTTCGCTATAACATTGCTTGCATTTGCTCCTGGAAATAAAAAGCGCTCTTCAACAAAAAAGCAACAAAAGCTAGTGAAGGTTGGCTCCAAAGATTCTGCTGCTAATCCCTATTATATTATTGTAGATAAAAGCGAGTACGAATTATACGTATATGATGATGAAGGATGGTATGCTACATATCCCATAGTTTTTGGCAGTAAAGACCTCGGCGATAAAATGAAAGAGGGCGATAAAAAAACGCCTGACGGTCAATTTAAAGTTATTCTGAAGAAAATACATAAACAATGGGGGCCCGAACTATTACTCGATTATCCCAATAAAGAAAGTTACCAACGGTTTAACGACAGAAAGTCGAAGGGAATGATTTCTAAAACTGCAAAAATTGGGGATGGTATTGCCATTCACGCCACTCGCCCGCAGGAAGAGTGGACGATAGATAATTTTTATAATTGGACTGATGGTTGTGTCTCTGTTAAATATACAGAGATGAAAGATTTGTACAGTTACATACCTGTTGGTACACCGGTAACAATTCGTCAGTAAAATTTCCGCAGATTAATTTACAAATAGTAAGCTCCCGTCTCCGTAACTCAAAAAACGGAAGTTGTTTTCCATAGCGTATTTATAAATATTTCTCCAGCCTGCCTGTCCGGTAGGTAGTTCATCGCCAATGGCGGCGGCTACCAATAATAATAATGTTGATTGAGGTTGATGAAAATTAGTAACGATAGCATTCGCAATTCTAAAAGTATAACCAGGCGCAATTAGTATTTGAGATTGTGTAAATAGATGATTTTGTTTGTTGCCCTTCATCCATTTTATTAACGCTGATAAAGCTTCAGCAGCAGGCATATTGCTATCTGCCAAAGGTGCTTCATAAACTTCCCATTGATTAATATTTAATTGCTTCGCAGATGGTTCTATGCTTGCTTTAACACCCATCCAGTAAAGGCTTTCCAGCGTACGTAGAGATGTGGTACCAACAGCTACAATTGTTTTGTTTAATTGGGCAACAAGGTTTTCAAGCATTTCAATCGATACATCAATCCATTCCGCATGCATTTCATGTTCCTGCATGGTTGTTGCTTTTACCGGTTTAAATGTACCGGCACCAACATGAAGTGTAACGAAATCTTTTTGAATATTTTTTTCAGCGAAGCGTTTAAAAATATCTTCGGTAAAATGTAAACCTGCTGTGGGCGCCGCTACCGAACCTTCATCACGGGCATAAATTGTTTGGTATCGGGCTGTGTCACCCGCATCTGTTTTTCTTTTTATATAAGGTGGTAAAGGAATATCTCCGCATTGCTCCAGCACTTCTGCAAAGCTTAATGTAGCAGGCTCCCAGCTAAATTCAACAACATAAGCATCTGAAAGTTTTTCAACTAATTGTGCTTTTAATACCAACTGTTCATTGCCCTTTGCCAACTTCAATTCTATTACGCCCTCTTTCCACTTACTGGCGCCTCCAATCATGCACTTCCATTTAACCGAACCTTTCTTATTCATAACGCTGCTGTACTCATTAATATCCTCGTAAGGCTCCAAACAAAATATTTCAATAACGCCTCCGCTGCTTTTTTGAAAACGGATACGTGCTTTAATTACTTTGGTATTGTTAAATATAAGTAGGCTTTCGGCTGGTAAATACTTGTCTATATTCTTGTAAATATCTTCCTGAATAACGCCGTTTTTATAAACAAGCAGTTTAGATGCATCCCTTTCTGATAAAGGATGTAAAGCAATTTTCTCCGCAGGAAGTTCATAAGTAAAATCCTGGATGGCTATTTTTTTCGGGTCAATCATTTTAAAAATGAAGCTACTTCTGCTTCCCATTTTATGGGTTCTTTTTTGCAAAGGCTTTCATGGCCTGCTGTTTCGTAAATCACAAATTTTTTGTTGGTATTTGGTAAGTTATTAAAAAGAATTTCTTCTTCGGATTTGGTTACCCTTGGGTCGTTTATGCCCCATTGCAGCAGTACAGGGCATTTAATGCTTTTTGCATATTCCTCCGGCTTCATTCCAAATGCCCAGAAGCCGTGTTCAGTTCCGCCCCAAAAAGTGAGTAAAGTTGATACCGGTTCTGCAGGAAGCCCCATCATTTTTACACGCCCAACAACGGCATCTTTTATAGTGCCAAAAGGCATTTCTAAAATTACTTTTTGCGGCTCAAGGTTATAATCTTTTACAGCCTTTGTTATGGTAGATGCGCCCATGGAAATTCCCCATAGAATAATATTTTGCTCTCCCTTATTTTTCACGAAATCATAAGCGAGTTTTACGTCTTCAGCTTCATCATATCCAATGGTGGAGGTATTTCCTTCACTATTTCCATGCGCCCTAAAATCGAGCAGCAGCGTATTGTATCCCATTTTATGAAAACTTTCAGCCTCTGCAATTACGCCTGATTTGGTGCCGCCATGCCCATGAAAAAGTACAACAGTTCCAATGGAACTATCCGCCGTAATGTACCAGCCTTCAAGTTTTAAACTGTCTTTTGTTGTTAGATAAACGGTTTTAAAGGTTGAGTCTGATGTTACCGTGTTTTTTTGTTTTACTGCATTTATACCAAAGAAAATTTCCTTTGTTTTATCCCAACTACTTTTGTCTGCAACTTCTTTTATAGTGATATCGCCATTGTTATAAAAATGCGTAAACTTATAAGCATGAAATGCGACAATTACATTGAGTGCAATAAACAATAAAAAGACTGTACGGATTAAGAATTTGAAAAAACGTTTCATATAGTTGGGGTTTTTATACTACTAATAGAATGCATTTTATGTGTTTTGATAATTCAGTAAGGTAACAAGACAAAATTAAATGTTTGATGGCTGAAACGGTTGCTTTGTCTGTAATTATTCATGATTGTATTAGTATAATATAAAAAGAGTTAAAACTCTTGTCTTAATTTTATTTACTTTTAAACCTAACCATATATTTTACACTACTTGACGGAGAACCTTGAATACAATGAAACTGAAGTCGTTTTACTGATTTCTGAGGGTAATGAAATAGCCTTCCGGAAACTATTCACCCAATATCAGAACAAAATTTATTCTCTGGGTATGCACCTGACCC
>JBBQPX010000243.1:0-5136 GCA_038216775.1 Chitinophagales bacterium | reverse complement strand
TTGGGAAGTGATGGATATAACCGGGCACTTACCTGCTGATGTGTATACTATGGAACTGCGTATTTCTTTAAACCTAAGTGCAGAAACGGGGGCAACCGGATGTACGCCCGCCGGAAGATTGGATATAAATTGTGAAGGTGGTGCGCCGGGATCGCAATTTAACAGGCTTATGAATTTACAGGTTGGTCACGATTACTTATTAATGGTTAATAATTATTCAGCATCTAATACCCCATATTCTATTACTTTTTCAGGCACGGCAGTTTTAACTTTAAATACGCCGCCAACTATTACCAACGTTAGTGTGCTGGAATGCGATCGTTCTAAACTAAAAGTAACTTTTTCTGAAGATATATTATGCAGCAGCGTAACCAATACCGGAAGTGAATTTGGTATTACAATAGCGGGGCAGGTAGTTAGCGGTATAACTTCAGATTGCAGTTTGCCAGGCGCAAATGGCGTTACTTCACTTATCATCAATCTGCAAACCCCAATCCCCGCAGGTACTTATCAGTTAGATGTAAACATTGGGAGCGATGGGGATATTTTTAGAAATGTTTGCACATTAGAGATGTTGACCGCATCGATCCCTTTTACTGTTGACCCCATAGTGCCGCTGGCAGTAAGTTCAATTAATTACACGGGTTGTGCGCCAACTGAATTAAATGTAAAGCTTAACAAGCCAATCTGGTGTAATAGTATTTCCAGTACAGAGTTTTCTATTTCGCCAGGCAACCCAAATATTTCATCTGTACAATATACCTGCACAGGTTCTACAATGTACACAGACCAGATGAAGATTATTTTACAAAATCCTTTGCCACACGGCAATTACCAGCTTTTAATTGATAATGGTGTAGATGGCAATACTTTTTTAGATACTTGTAACAATGAAATGGCTGCCGGTACTACAATTCCCTTTACCATTGCACAAACAACTACTGCGCCACTAATTCAGTCATTTGAATATGACAATTGCAAAAGAGACAGGCTAGTTGTTAATTTTGATAAGCCAATAGCTTGTTCATCTTTAACTGCCAATGGGTCAGAATTTTCTTTTTTTCCTAACGGAAGTGGCCCAACTATTACCGGTATTATTAGTAATTGCGGAGCTAATAATTACACTTCGCAGGTTACACTTTTAATTGCGGGGCCAATGCCAGCTTTACAATTAGTAAATGTTATGATTGGCAACGGTACCGATGGCAATACGTTATCAGATACTTGTTTTTCATTTATAACGCCATTATATACTGCCGCATTTCAGGCACCTTCAGCGCCTCCGGTACCTATAGTTGATTCGGTGCAATATGATAAGTGTGGTCCTTCGTATGTAAAAGTATTTTACAGCAAGCCTATTTTATGCAGCAGTATCAGCCCTGATGGTTCGCAGTTTAAATTTTTACTTCCACAACCTGGGCCAGTTACTATGATTTCCGCAACAGGCGATCCTGGAACCTGTTTACAGGGTTATACCAATTGGATTTTTGTTCAATTTTCGGCTCCTATAAATACAAGTAGATTGTATCTTCTAAATCACTTTGCAGGCTCGGATGGAAGAGTAATTATTGATACCTGTAATTTAGTAGTTAATCCTTTTATAGCTAACACTACAATCAGTATAAACGTCATTAAACCAACAGCTACCTTCAGCAGCCAGGTTAAATGGGGTTGTAAAATGGATACAATCTTACTCTCTCATCCCGGTGGTAATTTAGTTAATTCCTGGTTATGGACTTTTAGTGATGGCAGCACAGCAAGCGGTCAAAATGTTTCACATGTATTGCCAGTTACTTCACCTTCGGTGGATGTGCAATTGATTGTATCAAACGGTACTTGTAGCGATACCAGCATGCAGAGTTTAGTGTTAGGTAATTATTTTAAAGCAGCTTTTACAAATACCCCGGTTGATACTTTTTGTATTAATATGCCAGTAACTTTTACAGATGCTTCAACCGGAAATATTGCTGATTATTTATGGGATTTTGGTGATCTGTCACAGTTCCATGGTCAAAATCCACCGCCGCATGCTTACAGTGCAAGCAATAACTACCTAATTAAATTATTTGTCACAGATACTCATGGCTGCAAGGATACAGCCAGCGTAACAAGGCATGTTGCACCAGATCCGTTTATTGACTTTGCAGGATTAAAACCTCGATACTGTACCGGTAATCAGGTTGTTCTTAAAAGGCAAATTTCCAGAAATATTTCATCCTACGTTTGGAATAATGGCGATGGTAAAACTTTTACTAATGAAGTTGATGTGCAGTTTTCTTATCCCGCCGAAGGCGTTTACACCATTACACTTTCCGGCACCGACAGGTACTGCGGTGCAGCAACTGTAAGTAAAACTGTGCCTGTTTTTGCAGTGCCAGTTGTAAAACTTGGCCCAGATACTGTTATTTGCCAAAATGATCAAATGCTCTTAGGTGTGCAGCCCGTTGGTAACTATACTTATGTATGGAACACTGGAGCAACCACTTCGCAGATTTATGCAGATATGTTTACAAGAAATTATAAATTAACGGCTGATAATAACGGCTGCAAAGGAATTGACGAAGTAAACATAAAAGTTTTATCTGTTTGTTTAATAAAAGTGCCAGGTGCATTTACACCCAACAGAGATGGATTAAACGATGAATTAAAAGCGTTGAATGCAGATTTAGCTAAAGATTTTTCTTTCAAGATATTTAACCGTTTTGGCGAAATAGTTTTTTCTACAACCGATCCAGTTAAAGGTTGGAATGGATATCAGAAAAGCAATCCTGCAGCTACAGGTACTTATGTTTGGGTTCTGCATTACATTGATCCATGGAGTGGTAATGTGGTTAACCAAAAAGGCACAAGTATTTTGCTTCGGTAACAATTTAATTTAAACTTCAGAAAGCCTGCATTCATTTAGGTGTACACCTAATGTGTGCAACACACCACATTTCAATGCAAAATTATTTTTCTGATGTCCGACAGGAAAATCAAAACAAACCGGATAATTATATTCACTTACTTTTTCCAATACAATTTCTTCCAGCGTTTTGCCAAATGAATCGCCGGGATCGTCAACTTTTACTTTAAAACCTCCTATTATTAAGCCTTTAAGTTTTTCTAGTTTACCACTTCGTTTTAAATTCCAGAACATGCGGTCAATACTGTAAAGGTATTCGCCGGTATCCTCCACAAATAAAATTTTGTCTTTGGTATGTATGTCAGATTCGCTGCCTGCAAGTGATTCCAGCGTTTTTAAATTTCCGCCAACAAGTTCGCCGGTTGCAAGGCCAGTTTTATTTTTCTCATTGGGTGTAAAAAGATATTTCATCTTTTCGCCCTTTAAACATTGGTTTATGGATTCAATAGTTTCCTTTTGTGTTGCTTCTGCTTTGCTCCAGTCAGATGGGAAACTATTACACATTTTTGAATGAATTGTGGCTATGCGGTAATTCTCATTTATATGCGAATGAAAAACGGTAGCATCGCTAAAACCGATTATCCACTTCGGAGCATGTTTAAATTTTTTAAAGTCAATCTGGTCAATAATTCTAACGCCACCGTAACCTCCTCTGGCAAATAAGATTGCTTTAATGGTTTTGTCATCGAGCATTTGCTGCAAATCATTCAAACGCTCTTCATCGGTACCGCCAAACGTAAAATATTTTTTGCCAATGGTATCTCCAATTTTGACATTAAAACCCCATTCTTTTAATTTAAGTAATGAAGGCTGAATGTCTTCTAAGCTGATGTATCCTGCCGGGCAGCAAATGCCAACAGTATCGCCCGTCTTTAAATAAGGAGGATTTGTAACTGGTGAATCATTGTCCAGCGTTGTTTTACCTCTTGCGACAGCACCAAAAGTTGCAGCTAAAGGAACGAGGGAAGACAGGAAGTGTTTACGTTTCATGGAATGAATTTACTCAAATTTCGGTATTGATTGCCGATTAGGTATTTTTGCACCCAATGAAACAACCCAAACGATATTTAATTACTTCGGCCCTGCCTTATGCCAACGGGCCAAAACATATAGGTCATTTAGCCGGGGCTTATTTGCCTGCCGATATTTATGTACGTTACTTGCGTGCAAAAAAAGAAGATGTGGTTTATGTATGTGGCAGCGATGAACATGGTGCTGCAATCACTATTCAGGCTATGAAGGAGCATACAACTCCCCGGGAAATTGTAGATAAATACCACGCCCTGCTAAAAAGCAACATGGCAGACCTTGGTATTTCTTTCGATATTTATCACCGTACATCAGATCCTATTCATCATGAAACTGCACAGGAATTTTTTACCATGCTGAATAATAATGGAGATCTTATTCAAAAGGAAACAGAGCAGTTTTACGACGAAGAAGCTAAAAGCTTTTTAGCGGATCGTTACATCATCGGCACATGTCCGGTGTGCGGAAACGAGAATGCTTATGGAGACCAGTGCGAAAAATGCGGAACCTCTTTAAGTCCTGATCAGTTAATAAATCCACGCAGTACTTTAAGCGGTAATCCTCCCACAAAAAAATTAACAACGCATTGGTTTTTACCGTTGGATAAACACGAGGCATTTTTAAGAGAATGGATTTTAACTGAACATAAAGATGATTGGAAAATAAACGTACTTGGCCAATGTAAAAGCTGGATGGACTTAGGCTTACAACCAAGGGCAGTAACAAGAGATTTGGACTGGGGAGTAAAACTCCCAAGCGATGTGCAAGGTGGAGAAGGTAAAGTGCTTTACGTTTGGTTTGACGCACCAATCGGATACATTAGTGCTACCAAACAATGGGCGCTTGATAATAACAAAGACTGGAAGCCTTATTGGTACAATGATGATACAAAACTTGTTCATTTTATTGGTAAGGATAATATCGTATTTCATGCCATAATATTTCCGGTAATGCTGAAACTGCATGGCAATATTTTACCTGATAATGTGCCAAGCAATGAGTTTATGAATTTAGAAGGTGATAAGATGAGCACCAGCCGTGGGTGGAGCATTGAGATGGAAGATTACATCAATGACTTTGTAAAAAAAGATAATGGTGGCGATATGATGGTTGATGCGTTAAGGTATTATCTTACTCAAATAGCACCGGAAACTAAAGACAGTGAGTTTACCTGGAAAGGTTTTCAGGATGCGGTAAACAGC
>JBBQPX010000242.1:0-5171 GCA_038216775.1 Chitinophagales bacterium | reverse complement strand
GGTATGGCTGCTTACCATTTTATTTCAATTGGGAGATAGGGAAGGGCATGATTTGTTTCAGTTTGTTCTGGGTGCTACCTTAATATGTTCCATTATAGCAGCTGTCGTGTTCATTTTTACAAAAGGTACTGAATTTAGTAAAGCGCGTTATTTTATTGGCGTTTTTGTTATTGCATCTGCGCTCACCTCTGTTTTATCATTCAGAAAACAAATTAAAGCCAATGCGTAAAATCTATTTCATATTAATAAAGCTACGCTCTAAACTGCTGGTATTTTTTACGCATAATATGGCGCTGCCTGTATTGCGGTTTATTCGCAGACCGCAAGTTTTTCCTTTTAC
Organism: Chitinophagales bacterium; assembly: GCA_038216775.1. Lineage (GTDB taxonomy): Bacteria > Bacteroidota > Bacteroidia > Chitinophagales > Chitinophagaceae > Ferruginibacter. Next base: position 4,831 of record JBBQPX010000242.1, on the reverse strand, counting down.
TGCAGCGGAGTTAAAGCGATTTGAACCAGAAACACTTGGCTACGAACTGGTTCATTTTCTGGTAAGAAAAAATCTAAAGCTTTTGCCGCACTATGCCAAGCACGACATCAAACACATTCTGCTACAATACGATACAACAGATGAAGGTGAAGTTTGCCTGCAGTGTTTTATGCTGGGTAATGGGCATATATCATTCCCTGTGGCAGCAACAGTTTTGTATGGTTTTGTAACCATGCCAGAATATTGGAAAAAATTCAGAGCAGCCTACCATCGCGGCAGCAAAAGTATTGCTATTAAAAACTGGCAATGGTTTTCCATTCTGCAAGAACCAACTCATTTACTTATTTATAAAATTAATAACGATGCAAAAAATTAATCTCACGCTTGCCGGCTACTACTATTGTATTGAACTTCTTCTTATAAAACTTTTAAAAAAATAATCATGAAAACGCCAACACTAAAAATTGCACTGTTATTTGCAGGCACTATTTTGTTCAATATTATTTTTTGGCAAGAGAAGGTTGCTGTTAATGTACTTCTCTTCGATGCTTTTATTTTACTGTCCGTTTTTAATTTATACCCTGCTGCTTTTACCAAACCTGCCATGAAATGGCTTTTACTTGCACATGTTGTAACTATTGCAACCGTAATTATTCACAACACGTTGTTGAGTAAGCTTGCTTTTAGCGCTACGCTGTTGCTTGTTGTGGTGTTTACACAGTTTCTTCATCGCTCGGTTTGGTATGCTGCAGCATCTGCCATGGGTAATTACCTGTTGCTTGTTTTTTCTTTTATGGAAGATGTGAGGCAGATTAAAAAAGCAGGTATTAAATCTTTAGGTATTCGCAAAATGCTGCGGTTTGCTATCATTCCATTGATGATTGCCGCTGTCTTTTTTGTTATTTATTCTTTTTCAAACACAGTTTTTCAAGATGTGATGAATAGTATGGGGCTTGCACTTCAACATTTTTTTACACGCTTTTTTGATTGGTTTAACTGGCAACGTTTTGGATTTTTAATGCTTGGCCTGTTTATAACCGGCGGACTGTTATTAAAAATGCGCAGTAATTATTTTTCTGAAAAGGAATTTGCCAAACACAATGATTTGTGGCGCAAAAAAAATGATTTAAAAAGATGGAAAGAAACTGCCATGTTTGATATGCTTTCTTTGTTTATGGGTAAATTTGCAAATGGCATACTTGCATTAAAGAATGAAAATGTAGTTGGTATAATAAGCCTTGTTATGCTTAATGCACTGTTGCTTTTTATAAACGCTATCGATATTACTTATGTGTGGTTTGGGTTTAAGTACACGCCCGATACAAACCTTACCCAGTATGTACATGAAGGCGCAGGCATGCTAATCTTTTCAATTGTACTGGCTATGCTGGTGCTGTTGTTTTTCTTTAGAGGAAATTTAAATTTTTACAAAAAGAATAAATGGTTACGCTTTGGCGCTTATGCCTGGATTTTTCAAAATGCTATCTTGGTTGTTTCTGTTCTTTTCAGGGATTATTATTACATACTCCATCAAGGTCTGGCTTACAAACGTATTGGCGTGTTGGTATTTCTGTTGATGGTGTTAATGGGTTTAGTAACCGTATTTATCAAAATTCACCAACGCAAAACTTCTTATTATTTATGGCGGGTTAATGGCTGGTTTGGTATTATTCTTTTAGTTGCAGCATCTTGCATTCAGTGGGATGAAACCATTGCCACTTATAATCTTGTTCATAAATCGACTGTGCCGCTTGATGTAAAGTTTTTATTGACGCTTTCAGATAAAACGCTTCCTTTATTGGAGAAAAATCAAGACGTGTTGCTTTCAAAACAGGAAACTATAAATGGAGAAGGGGATTATCTTTACCGCTCGACGTTTTCGTCGCTTGAAGCGTTCCAATTGCGTAAGAAAGAATTTTTCGATGAGCAAAAAACATATTCCTGGTTATCGTGGAATGTATCTGATGCGTATGTAAAAAGTAAGCTGACAATGCCTGTTATAACTTCATCTCTTAACAAATAAAATTTACAATTTGAAATTGTTTAAATCTTTTGGCTTCGCCATTAATGGAATAAAGCAATGTTTTATTACAGAGCAAAATTTCAGAATTCATACAGTAGCAGCTATTGTTGCCATTATACTTGCCGTTGCATTTAATATTGCCGGTCTTGAATGGATTGCTATTCTATTTTGCATTGCATTGGTAATTAGTATGGAAATGTTGAATACTGCTGTTGAAAAATTATGCGATGTAGTTCACAAAGAAGAACATCCTGTAATAAAAAAAGTAAAAGATATTTCCGCTGCTGCAGTGTTAGTTTCAGCAATATTCAGTTTGGTTACAGGCTTAATTATTTTTATGCCTAAAATTATTTTCTATATCAAATCATTATAAAAGTGAAAACAAACATTTCTTTTCAAACTATATTATTTGCTTTTTTTGCCTTTATCGTTTTGCTAATTGGTGTGCGGTATATTTATTCCGGCAAGCTCCATTATTTATTCCTTGTATGGAATATTTTTCTTGCCTGGATTCCGTTTGCAATAAGCAGCTTATTTAAAGAAATCGGCACGAAACCAAAATGGAAACAGGTACTTTTATTTTGTAGCTGGCTTGCTTTTTTTCCGAATGCATTGTACATAGTTACCGACCTTATACACCTTGATATTGAAAGTGATATTCCCAAGTGGTTCGATGCCGTGCTTGTTTTTTCCTCCTCAATGTTGGGTTTAATGATGGCTTTTGTTTCTTTGTTTCGGGTTGAAAAATATCTTCAAAAAATGGTTAATAGAAATTTCCAATCGGCGTTGATTTTGATAATTCTTTTCCTTGGTTCATTTGGTGTTTATCTCGGCAGATTTTTAAGATGGAATAGTTGGGATATAGTAAGCAATCCTTTTGGTTTACTAACCTCCATCGGGTCTAGAATAATTTATCCTTTTAATTACCTGCAAACCTGGGGAATTACAGCTGTATTTACAATCCTGTTTTACTTGCTTTATATATCCATAAAAAAATTGCCCAGCTATATAAGCCAGGCAAATATTTAAGTAATAGTTATTCAATTAAAAATCAAGACCCAAAGCAAAGTACATAATGGGTTTACCTTTAAAGAAGGTATTCATCGGCCATGCCGCATCAAATTTTAAGAAATACCCAAGCAATGTGCTTCTTGCGCCAAAGCCGTAACCGCCGGCAAAAGGACCAATGCCGCCGGCTTTTACCGTAACTCTTACAGGGTCAGTTCCGTAAGCAACCTGTGGTCTTTTTATGCCGTTATATGCACCATTCCAGGCTGTGCCTAAATCAATAAATTGCACCAGTTGAAAATTATTAAGAAATGAATTATTCAATACCCGATCGAAGAAAGTAGAAACTACAGGAAGCCTGAACTCACTATTTAACACAACTGCATTATTACCATTTGCTACATTTTGTATGTAGCCACGCATGTTTACTGCAAGGCTTTGAAATGCATAATTCTGATCTGATGCTGCAGGATTACCGGTGTTAAAATACCTTTCTTTAGTTACATTGCCATTTGCATCTGTTTTCTGATTATTGCCAAACATAAGCCAGCCATCAACACCACCGAGGTAATAAATCATTTTTTGGTTACCCCAGCTAAAATCACCCGCAGCCCTGCCTGCCCAAATAAAGTTGCGATAAATAGGGTAGTAGTAACGGGCATCAAAACCTAAATTAAATGTAGAAGGTCCATCAGTAAATTTCACTTTGTTAACCTGCCTGTTATAATCAAAATAAACTTTGTAACGCAAACCGTTCCAAATATTCATAGCGGGGTTTAAGCTATTGTCGTAAACATAAGAAAGCCTTGTTACAGAATAAAGCGTTTTTTGACTTTCAACAGAATTACTAATAGGGCCAAAAGAAGAAACCACCTGCTTATCAGATCGTATGCCGGTAGTTAAGCGTATGCTTTTTGTAGCATCAAATGGGTAGGAAATATTTACCTGGTAAAGGTTTGTAAATGTTTTGCCTGCAAGTGCAGCTTGACCAAGAAAATTACCTGCACTATCAAATATGTTAACAGGCAAATCACTTCCCTGCACATTTCTGTAATAAGTTGCTCCCCAATCTAACCTGCGCTTATAATTTTGATAACTCATAAACCATTCGTTATCTTTTAAATTAGTGCCAATTCTAAATCCGCCGGAAACTTTTACATCTTCTAATAATTCTGATGTGCCCAATCTGATAAGGCCATTTAACGGTGTGCCTGAATTGAGCCTGATTGGTCCCTGTTGATTGGGGCCGCCATAAGGTTGATAACTATTTATTAAAACTCCGGTACTAAATCCGGCTGTTCCGTTTTCAACATAAAACTTTGGTGGCTTATAGCGATATTTTTTTATACTTTTTAAAACATCGTAGGTAGCTACAATGGAAGAAGCCGCAGTTGTTGATGCGCTATCTTTTTTCTCATTACCAAACTCTGTTTGAAAAATGTCATCTTCTTTTTTTGCTGGCTTAATGGCTTCAATTGCTTTTGTAGTAGCAGCAGTATCCTTGTATTCGCCCATCAGCTTTTTCATATATGCTGTTGGCTGTGCGGTTACATTTCTGCGCCGCAATACATTTTCATCAATTTTTATTTTGTAAAGATTTTTTTGGTCTCTGTCTCTTGTTACTTCACTAACCTGGTTATTATCACCTGCAATACGGCTTTCTGCAAGCGTGCTTTGGTAGTTGGTTAATGGGAAAGAATAAGCAGAATCGCTGGTAATAGAAACTACTGCTATGGAGTCAACATCTTTTTTCTTGTAAACTCTTAATGTACTGTCAACTTCCTTTGCTGAAGGATTGCG
>JBBQPX010000241.1:0-5181 GCA_038216775.1 Chitinophagales bacterium | reverse complement strand
CACTGCTACAAAGTTTGAAACCATTACGTTTAATGAGTGCATACAAAAAAACCTTAAGGTAATGGACATGACTGCCTTTACACTGTGTATGGAAAATAACCTTCCTATTGTTGTTTTTGATATGAATACCGAAGGCAATTTACTTAAAGTTGTTACAGGAGAAAAAGTGGGTACATTAGTATCGTAAAAATTATTAAAGAAATATAAAGGGTCCCGAACAAATTGTTCAGGACCCTTTATTATTAAACAGAACTAAAGCGAATTGAGATAAGATAATATTTCTGCGAAAGATTTTTTTACTGGAGCTACACGTACAGCCTGATTTGCAGAGCCTGTTGCTTGCGCCTGCGTTGTGGCAGATTCGGTTCCCAAATAATAGTCATCGCCTAATTTAGATATAACTACCAACGTAATTTGTTTGCCAACAGGTAATCTATTGCTCACAAACTTTCTGCTACTTACATCAGCACGCATTGCCGCTACCGAACGAAAATCTTTAAAAACTGCAAACGCTGTTGTATTTGCATTGGTAAAATACGCAGGTATATCTGCCACTACTTTTACAAAGCCCAAATTGTTTCCATCATAGATATTGGAAATGCTTATCCAGCCCAGGTGGCTTGTGTAAATATCATAACCCTGTGTACTAAATATAATTGAATCTTTTGCTGCGGGTGGTATTGGCAGCCAATTATAATATGAATTTAATTCTTCGCCGGCAAATAATTTCATTTGTGTATTAATTGGCAAATCTATATAACGAATGTGAAATTTAATGCCAGGAGCCAGTTGTAGCTGCTGCGTATCTTTTTTTAGGCGTATAAAAATGTGTCCTGCAGTTGTTAGTAAACTATCGTTATAGGTTGTTGCTTTATTAAGGCGAACCATATCGCCTTTCTTTTTAATAATCTGCAATTCAACCTGTACCCTGCCTGTAACCGCTTGCCCCGCAGCATTAACGCAGCAGTGCGGTGGAAAGCTAACTATTAAACCGGGTAAAGATGTAACGGTTGCAACAGTTGCGTTAACCTCAAAACTATCTACATAAGGGGTTATTAATAAATTATTTTTTAGGGAGTTAATTTGTATTGATGAGTTAACTGCATTCGTCCAGACTGTATCTGGTCCATTGAGCTGGCCAGCATCGGGTATAAAAATATCTGTATTTTTTTGACAGGCATTTAATAAAAATGCAGCTGCAAAAAATATGGATAGTAAAGATTTAATTTTCATCACAAAAAGTTTAAATAAACCGCACCAATGTCAGATACGTAGTTTTTCTTTTTCGCTGCCTGTTACTTTAAATCTAGCCTTATTCCTAAACGTAAACCAGCAGTTTGATATTTTTGTTTCAATGTTTCCTCCTCTTTACTCATAGGTGAAAGATTATACCGGAAATAGGGTTCAGCCATCAGGTGCAACCTTTCGTTAAGTTTATAGTAAACAGATACAGCCCCAATAAAACCTACACCTGCATTAGTTTTAAATTGATATGGCGAAGAGCTTTTGCCCGTGGTTATACTTACCGGATTACCTGCCGGATCGAGCACATCCCCATTTTGCCAACTGTACAAATTAACTACTGCACCTGCATTTATATTTGCGTGCAACTTACCGTTACCCACTTCATAACCTATAGACAGGGGAATATCTACACTACGGTATCTATTTACAGTAGTTTTATTGCGTGTACCAACTGTTGTAAAACTACCAATAGTGTCGCCATTATTATTAATGATATAAGTTATCTGTATTACGTTGCCTTGGTTAAAGGTAAACTTCTCATTTATTTGGCTGTAATTAAGGCCTGCCCGCACGCTCATTGAATTATTAAAAACTTTGGTATAACGAACTCCTGCGCTAAAGCCAGATTTAAACTGAGTGCTTTCTTTTCTTTTTTGCAAATAGGCAGAGTTGCCCGTATCCTGCAAACTGCGAAAAGCATAATCGGGGCCTGCATAAAAATCAAAATATTTTTTGTTGCCGGCGGCGTTTTTTTCAATAGCGGGGCATCCTGGCAAATAAACAACAGAATTAAATTTAAGCGGCTCCTCTTTTACAGTGGTGCGTTTTACAACATACTTTTCAGCATTATAGGTAAGTCTGCCTAATAATGTTCCTGCTCCCACAAATTCATCTTCATAAATATCAGGAGCGGTTGTATTAACAAGCACATTGGCTAAGCCTGTATAATATTTTTTATTTGCTTTTTTAATGCTCAAGTTATTATCGGCAGCATCAATCTGCTGTGCAGGTGCAGAAATGCTTGCTTTAAAACCTCCGGCAGTTGATAAATTTTTATAGGAATCTGTTGGATTATTATCTTTAACGTTATTTATGATATTTAAACCTGAATCAACATTGCTGTAGTTGTTATCAGTATTATTTTGAGTATTAGGGGTATTATCGTTTTTATTTTCTTTGTTTGCATTTGCGATTTTTTCTGAATTGGGCTTATTAATTTTATAATTATTTGCAGCGTAATAAAACCATGCACCACCACTTAATGCAATAAAAAGCCCAACCAAAAGCAGTTTGGGCCTGTTGCCAAACATAGATACCCAAAAACCAGTTGGCCTTTTATTATCTTTTTTAGCAATAATTTTTTCCCATATGCGTGGGTGTACATCAGGTGAGTAGTTGTTAAACTGCTCTTTTATGTGGTCATCAAATTCCCGGTTACTGTTCATACCGCAACTTTTTGTAATTGTATAATTTGTTTCTGCAGCATATTTCTTGCTTTCACCAACTGGCTTCTGCTGGTGCCAGATTTTATGCCTAGCATTTCCGCAATTTCATCATGCTGGTACCCTTCTATAACATAAAGGTTAAAAATAAGCCGATAGCCATCTGGCAACGTATTTATTAAATTTAAAAGGTCTTTTTCGGATAAATGGCCATAGGCCAAAGGATCAAGCGTGCCTTCATCTTTTATCTCGTAGCCAACAACTTCTTTTTCGTACCTGCGTAATGCATATTTTTTAAGTGCAGTATTTACAACTATCCTTCTTATCCAGCCTTCAAAAGATCCCTCAAATTTAAATTGGTCAATTTTACTAAAAACTTTAATAAAAGCATCTTGTATAATATCTTCGGCATCTCCGCTGTTTCGGGCATAGCGGTTGCTAACCCCCAGCATACGACTTGAGAATCGTTGAAATACAGCCTTTTGACAGGCGGCATTATCCTGTAAACATCCTCTTATGAGTTCGTCTTCCGTCAATGATAGTTAAGTTTACATGGGTCTTTCACAGGTAGATACTCTTGAACAACTATACGCTGCCCAGGTAGCATATATTGCGTAAAAGGTACAAAAAACAAATAGCATTTTTGTTTTTGGCCGCTAAATTCATTAAGTTGTACCAGCTTAATAAAACTTCCTCAAACCATGTTATCAGACGAACAAATCAAAAAACTAATTTCTGCAAATAACAGCCTGCAAGTTCAACTTAACGATGCAAATGCCACACTTTTACTTCGAAACGAAGAAATTGACTATTTAAATATTGAATTAAGAGAAACTAGCACGCTGCGAAGTACACTGCAAGGCCAGATAGAGGAAATTGAAAGCATGCGTAACCGATTGGGAGAAAAGCAACAGGCAGTTGCAGGGTTAGAAAAAAGGGAGTATGAACTGTACAGGGAGCTTACAGAACTAGCGCAGTTAAAAAAGCAATATAACGAGTTGCTGCAGGATTACGCCTACTTGCAAAGCCAGTTTAAGGACATTCGAGCTCAACTTGCTACTGTGAACGAACGTAATTTTAACCTGCAGCAAGCCTGTGGCCGCATTGCAGAGCTAGAAAGTAGATTGGAGATAGCTTTGATTGAAAGAAGCGACTTAAAAGAAAAGTTAACTATGCTGGAATCGCAGAAGTATTTGAAAGCGTTTAACTTATAAAGGATTAACCTTTCAAAAATTATAGCCAAATGCTTGCATTGGTGAAACCATTTGTATATTTTACCTCTCTAAAACTTAATGACTATGAATTTAATTGAAAGAGTAAAAAACATTTTGCTCACTCCAAAAACGGAGTGGGACGTAATTAATGGAGAAACGGCAACACCACAGTCGTTGTTAATGAGCTTCGTATTACCCATGGCTGTTGTTGCAGCTGCAGGTTCGGTATTAAAGGGGCTTCTTTTTGGTGGTCTTTTTGGAATGAAATTTTTTATTATTACTGCAGCTATTGCCTTTGTTGCCTCCGTAATAGGGTATTATATTACAGTTATAATTGTAGATATGCTGGCGCCCAGTTTTTCTTCGGAAAAGGATATGGGTAAATCTGCGCAACTTGTTGCTTATTCGGGTACACCTTCTTACGTAGGTGGTTTATTGAGTTTTATTCCTGTGATAGGATGGTTGATTGCCATTGCAGCTTGGGCTTACGGCGTTTATCTGATGTACCTTGGCATAGGGCCGCTTAAGAAAACACCGGAAGATAAAAAAGTTGTTTACATGATTGTTGCATTTGTAATAATGATTGCGCTTTACTTCATTATTGTTGCCATTTTAACTGCTGTTGTTTTTGCAACCGTAGGATTAGGTGCATCAAGACTAATGTAAATAATAACAAAACTGAATTTGTAAAAGCATCCTGAAAAAGGATGCTTTTTTATTGATTTAATTAGCTGAATTTTGTGCTTCTAAAATGATAAAAGATGAAAGATGAAATATCAGGAATAAGAAAAGACTATCAGCTTGAAAGCTTAATGGAAAGTGATGTTGCAAAAAATCCTTTTGAGCAATTTAACAAGTGGTGGGATGAAGCCATAAAAAGCAAACTTGATGAAGTAAACGCCATGACGCTGGCCACGGCTTCGCCGGAAGGAATTCCTTCTGCAAGAATTGTGTTATTAAAATCTGTTTCGGAAGAAGGATTTGTTTTTTTTACCAATTACCAAAGTCATAAAGGAAAAGAGCTGGCGATAAACCCAAATGCATGCCTGGTATTTTTTTGGAAAGAACTGGAAAGGCAGATACGAATAACCGGCACAGTGGAAAAAGTGAGCGAAGCAGACAGTGATGAATATTTTAACTCCCGACCCGAAGGAAGCCGCATAGGAGCGTGGGCATCTCCACAGAGCGATGTAATTGCATCAAGAGAAATTATTGAAAACAATACAGAAAAATATCAACAGCAGTTTGCTGATGTAAGTATTGCACGGCCACCTCATTGG
>JBBQPX010000240.1:0-5184 GCA_038216775.1 Chitinophagales bacterium | reverse complement strand
ATTCCACAGAAAAGGGAAAGTAACAAACCGATAATTTGGGTGGTAGCAAAACCAAGTACCGGGCCTAAACCAAAATAGAATAATATAACAGCTGTAAGTAAGGAAGTAACGTGAGCATCAATTACAGGAGCCAACGAGCGTTTGTAACCGTCGTTAACTGCCATAGGGTAAGATTTACCCTTGGTAAGCTCCTCCTTAATACGCTCAAAAATAATTACGTTGGTATCTACCGCCATACCAATGGTTAATACCAAACCGGCAATACCTGCTGCGGTTAACGTAAAACTAAGTGCTGTTAAAACTCCTATCGTAAATAATAAATTCAATACCAAAGCAATATTAGCAATCCAGCCGCCATTATTGTAATAAACCAACATTAAAATGAATATTACAAGGAATGAAATACCGAATGCCATAGCACCACCTCTTACTGACTCTTCGCCTAAGGTTGGTCCTACAACCTGCTGTGCAACAATGTTTGCAGGGGCATCTAATTTACCTGACTGTAATAAATCTGCTAAATCCTGTGCTTCCTGAACTGTAAAGTTTCCTGAAATTTCAGAATTACCACCTTCAATAGCGCCGTTTACATTTGGTGCAGAGTAAACAATATTATCTAAAACGATTGCAATAGGACGACCAACATTTTTTCCGGTAAGACGTGCCCAGGTTCTTGCACCTATGGTTGTCATTTCCATTTTAATTGCAGCTTTTCCTTTCTCATCAAAATCCTGACGTGCAACTTTTACACCATCGCCTTCAAGTGGCGCTTTGTCAGAACCTAACTGTGTTTTAACTGCATATAATTGAAAAAACCGTTGATTGCCTTTTTCTGATTTTTCTTCTTTCCCTAACAAAAACTTAGCATCAGCAGGTAAAGCATTTTTAACTAGTTCGTTGTTCATGTATTCGTTAAAAATACCTGTATCCTGCGAAGCAATACTTCCAATGTTTGCGAAAAAATATTGTTTGCCAGTAGCTTGGTCAGTTTGCGGATTTTGTGGATTAATTACTTTAAACAGCGGGTTTACGTTGTTTAGTAATTTAGATGAATCAACAACTTTTCCAGTGTCAACACCGTTAAGATAGTTTTGTAAATTTTCATCAGCAACTTTTAAAGAAGCCGCTAATTCATCAATACGGTAAACTTCCCAAAATTGCAGGCGGGCAGAGGCTTGTAACTGATTACGAACTCTTTCAATATCTGTAACACCAGCAAGTTCTACGTTGATGATACCTTTGTTTTCATCAAAGTTTATATTGGGTTGCGCCACACCAAATTTATCAATACGACGAACTAAAATTTTGTAGGTTTCTTTAATGGCACCTGATGCTGTCTTCTTAAGTTTGGCAATAACAGCAGCATCATTATCATTAATTTTCACTTCTTTTTCTGCGCCAGCAAAAATACCTGCTAATTTGCCCGGGCCGTTTTGTGTAATAAAAGCTTGCGTAAACAGATCTACAAAATTAGCATCACTGTTATTTTTTTGCAGTGTTGCTGTTTTTAATGCGTTCTGTAATGCAGGATCTTTTGGGTTATTACTTAAAGCTTGTAAAAGGTCTGTAAGGCTTACATCAAGTGTAACGCTAATACCACCTTGCAAATCCAAACCAAGATTTAACTCATTTGTTTTACACTCTTTGTAAGTGGTTCCAAATATTGGGTAAATTTTTTGGTCGGCTGTGCTATCCAGAATTCTTCTTTTTCTTACATTGATAGCAGCTTCTAATGAATCTCCTGTCATTCCAGGATTTGCATTTTTAACAATTTTGGTTGCTTTTGCAGTAACAGTGCTTTCATAATTACGCACTACCCATGTGTAGGATAATTCCCAAAGCGAAATAACGGTAAGTGCAATCGTGAAAAACCAAACTAAACCTTTTAGTTTCATAATAATAGACGTTTTAGTAGCTTCTTTGTTGATTTTTTAGAAGTGTGCAAAGATAGGGGAAAAACCCTTTTACTTTTTATACGTGGATATTTTAGAATTTTAAGCAACTTACAGTATAAAATTTGGATAATATGCTGTTGAAAAGTAAAGTTCCCCTCATTTTTTTAATTGTATTTTGTATTTTCTTTTCGTGTAACAGCACCAAAAAAAATACCACAGTGAGTAATACAAACGCTTCCACAGTTGAGAAACAGTCAAATAACAAACAAACTTCCGGTTTTTTAGAGTCTTTATTAAAAACAAGGCCAGAATATTTTGATGATATTCTAAAAAATCATAACGAATTAAATGTACAAATCATCTACACGCAGATTAACAGATCGGAAAAAGGAGAAGTAAATTTAACGCCATATTTTTTTAATGTTAATACTGATAATTATTTCTATCCTGCCTCTACAGTTAAATTGCCCATTGTTCTACTAGCATTGCAAAAGTTGCAGCAATTAAAAGACAAGGGCGTAGATATGAACACAGCTATGATTACCGAGCCTGCCTTCCGTGAACAAACTACAGTGTATAACGATGCTTCCAGTATTGATGGTAAGCCAACAATTGCCCAGTATATAAAAAAGATATTAGTGGTGAGTGATAATGATGCGTATAATCGTTTATATGAGTTTTTGGGTCAGGATTATATAAATACTGAAATGAAAAAGAAAGGATATGCAAGTGTGCAAATTTTACACAGGCTGAATATTTATTTAACTGAACAGGAAAACCGTAGAACGAACATCATAAAATTTTTGGGTGCAGATAGTTCGGTTTTGTACGAGCAGTCTGCACAGGTAAACACTGTAAAATACCCTGTACGAAAAGACTTACTTGGCAAAGGATATTATAGCGGAGGTAAATTGATAAATGAGGCAATGGATTTTTCTAAAAAAAACAGGATTGGTTTGCAAGACCTGAATAAAGTAATGATTAGCCTGGTATTTCCTGACAAGGTAAAACCGAGTGAACGATTTAATATTTCTGAAAGTGACAGGCAGTATGTTTTAAAATGTATGAGCCAGTACCCAACGGAAAGCCTTTACCCTCCCTACGCTGCCGACACTGTAAATTATTGGCCTGCTTATGGAAAGTTTTTATTGTTTGGTAGCGATAAAGGAATGCTACCTGCTAACATCAGAATTTTTAATAAAGAAGGAGATGCTTACGGACACATGCTTGATGTAGCTTATGTTGTTGATTTTAAAAATAAAATTGAGTTTTTTTTATCGGCTGTTATTTATTGCAATAACGATGGAGTTTTAAATGATGATAGATATGATTACGATAAAGTTGGATTTCCATTTATGAAAAATCTGGGAAAGCTTCTGTATGATTATGAATTGGCAAGAGAACATAAAGTTAAACCCGATTTATCCTCGCTTTTATTTGAATACGATAAATAGTTATTTTTGCCCCACACCTAAAAAGCAATACATGCAATTATCATCGCTGTTGGAAAGATTTAATGAACCCGAAACTCTAAAAATGGCTAAGCTTGGTCGTGAATTGAGGGCTCAAGGTTTTGATATTACAGATTTAAGTTTGGGCGAACCGGATTTTGATACACCGGAACATATTAAGGAATCTGCAAAAAAAGCCATCGATGATAATTATAGTCACTATACGCCGGTTGCAGGCTATCTTGATTTGAGGGAAGCAGTTTGTACAAAATTAAAAAGAGATAATAATCTTGATTATACGCCCGACCAGATTGTAGTAAGCACGGGTGCTAAACAAAGTATTGCCAATATAGTAATGGCAATTGTTGATAAAGGTGATGAGGTTGTTATACCTACTCCTTTTTGGGTTACTTATTCTGAAATTGTACGCATGGTTGGAGGTGAAGTAAAAACAGTGAAAACTTCTATTGAAAATGGTTACAAAATAACAGCTTTGGAACTGGAAGAAGCAATAACAGATAAAACAAAACTGTTCATGTTTTCGTCTCCATGCAACCCAAGTGGTGCTGTTTATTCAAAAGAAGAGTTAGCAGGTTTGGCTGAAGTATTTAAAAAATATCCCAACGTGTTTATTATGAGCGATGAAATTTATGAGTATATAAATTTTGTTGGTAAAAATGAAAGCATTGCTCAGTTCGATTTTTTAAAAGACAGGGTTATTATAATAAATGGATTAAGTAAAGGTTATGCCATGACGGGCTGGCGCCTTGGTTATATTGCTGCCAACCAAACCGTAGCAAAAGCCTGCGAAAAAATACAAGGGCAAATCACAAGTGGCGCAAATGCTGTTACACAAAGGGCTGCTATTACTGCTTTAACTGCCGATATGAAACCAACAGTCCTTATGGTTGAAGAGTTTACAAAACGTAGAAAAAGAGTAATGGAATTGCTTGGCGAAATACCGGGGATTGTTTGCAGCGAGCCTGAAGGAGCATTTTATGTTTTTCCTGAAGTAAACCAGTTTTTTGGCAAAGCCTATGGAGATGATAAAATTAAAAATGCCGACGACCTTTGCATGTACCTGCTTAATAAGGCACATGTGTCAACCGTTACGGGGCGTGCTTTTGGTGAGCCAAACTGCATACGAATGTCTTTTGCAAACAGTATGGCAAATATTGAAAAGGGATTTGGTAAAATAAAAGACGCCTTGGCAAAATTGTCTTGATTTTGAAAGAAAACTCAAGGATTTTTACATATTAAATTTTATTAACCAACCGGTAACGAATTGTTTTCAGATAAGTTTATAGGTTTAGTAATCTTTTCAAAACTAAAAAAATCAAAAAATGAAAAAAGTATTTTTAGCCCTTAGCTTTATGCTGGGGGTTGCGGCTTTTGCCACAGCTCAAACTGCAGCCAAAGCAACAAAACCAGCACTTACAACTGCAACTAATGCAAGAGTTGTACCGATGGATAAGAAGGTAACACCTGCTGCCACTGCAAAGGTTTCAACATCTGCTACAACACAGCCTGCATCAGCAACAGCAAAAACAAAATTAAAAGCAGACGGAACAGCTGATATGCGTTACAAAGAAAATAAAGCTGCGGCTGCACCTGTGGCTGGTCCTAAAAAAGCTGATGGTACAGCAGACAAGCGTTTTAAAGCAAATAAAACTGCTGCAAAAAGCTAAGCTTAATTTCTTTAATGTAAACACGCCGCTCGACACTCAAGCGGCGTTTTTACATTATGTTGGAAAATACTACTCAAAGAATTCCAGCTTATTTTTCGGTCTGCGCTTATCCAGCCATTTAAAACCTTTTAATTCTTTTTTATCACCAGG
>JBBQPX010000239.1:0-5187 GCA_038216775.1 Chitinophagales bacterium | reverse complement strand
CATGCAAATAAAACGATTATTCCTCAATAATAAATCAAGTCTTGTAAGTTTTCTTTACAAATTTACAGATACTTACAAGGCCGCATTGCTCACATTTCGGTTTCCTTGCAACGCATATGTATCTTCCATGTAATATTAGCCAATGGTGGGCAATATGCACATATGCTTCGGGTAAGTTTTGGATTAACTGTTTTTCTGCGGCCAATGGTGTTTTAGCATTGGTTGTTAGCCCAATTCTTGCACTTACTCTAAAAACGTGTGTATCAACTGCCATATTAGGCTGATTATCTACCACAGAGGTAATTACATTTGCCGTTTTTCTACCTACTCCCGGCAATTTTACCAATTCATCAACTGTCATAGGCACCTCCCCTTCAAATTCGTCTATCAACATATTGGCCATGCCAATTAAATGTTTGGTTTTGTTATTGGGATAAGAGATGCTTTTAATTAATGAAAACAAATCTTCAAATGTCGCCTTGCTCATGGTAACAGCATCTGGGTATTTTTTAAAGATATGGGGAGTTGTTAAGTTTACTCGTTTATCAGTGCATTGTGCAGATAAAATAACGGATACTAGTAATTGAAAGGTATTATCATAAATTAATTCAGTTTCAGCATCCGGTGCATGCTCCAGAAAATATTCAATAAAAAATTGGTAACGTTCCTTTTTAGTCATAAAAAAAATCTCCCCCAACTTAGCCGGGGGAGTATAAAATTAAGTTAAAAAGATGATTGAATTAAACGTGTGGCGTAAGTTCTGCCACGGCTTTTTCAGCATAATTTAAAATATTGTCTATTGTTTGTTTACTGGGCGACATTTTCAGCGGTTCAAGCCTTTGTATGGCCGAGGTTATCACTTCAAATTTTTCACGCAGGCTCCAGTCCATTTCCAAAGCCGCTTTAATTTCGGCTGTCTGTGCAGGTGAAGTTTCGTTATATAAATACAACAGAAGATCTTCTGGGGTAAAATTGTGCATGTTAAGGTTAAGTTGCTTGTGTTAAGAAATCAAATATTATTATCCGTTTATTAAACGGAGGTTACACAGGAATATTGCTTTTTAAGCTGAATTATTTGTTTGCGAGGGGGGATTTAACAATAAAAAGGTCTTCGTTGTCTCTTTTCATCATGTATTTTTCTCTGGCATAAGTTTCAATGCTTTGTGCATTGTTTTTAAGCAAATCCAGTTCTAGCTTGGAATCTGTTATTAATTGTACTAAATGTTGTTTGCTGTTTTGCAAATCGCTAAGCTTATCTCTGCGGTCAATATCAGATACAATATCTTTTGGGTCGAAAAACAACATCCAAACTACAAAAAATAATCCTGTAAGGAAATATTTATTTTTTAGCCAGGATGGAATACCGTTTAAAAATTTCATGTTTTGTTATTAGTTAAAAGTTATTGGTTAATTGTTTTAAGCGTATTAAATATATCTAATAACAATTAACCAATAACTTTTAACATCAATTACCAAATTTAATCTTTCCTTTCGGATATATACCACTTTCGCCCAACATTTCTTCAATGCGGATAAGCTGGTTGTATTTAGCCATACGGTCGGTTCTTGATGCAGAACCAGTCTTAATCTGGCCGCAATTTAAAGCAACAGCCAGGTCGGCGATGGTAGTATCTTCCGTTTCGCCGCTTCTGTGGCTCATAATGGTGTTATAACCATTGTTTTGTGCCATACTAACCGCATTCATAGTTTCTGTAATAGTACCAATTTGGTTAACTTTTACCAATAATCCATTGGCAATACCTTCGTTAATACCACGTTCCAGGCGGGTAACGTTGGTTACAAATAAATCATCTCCAACCAGCTGGCATTTGCTGCCAACTTCTTCGGTAAGCATTTTCCAGCCTTTCCAATCATCTTCTGCCATACCATCTTCAATAGAGCAAATTGGATATTGTTTAACCCAGCTTCCCCAGTATTTTACCAACTGCTCGCTGGTCATTTTTTTATTATCACTTTTATGGAAGATGTATTTTTTTTCTTTTGCATTCCACAGTTCACTATTGGCAGCATCCATGGCTATCATTATTTGAGAGCCTGTTTTATAACCCGCAGCCTGAATGGCTGTTAAAACTGTTTCAATAGCCTCCTCATTGCTTTGAATGTTTGGCGCAAAACCACCTTCATCACCTACGTTTGTACTGAATCCTTTTTTCTTTAAAACAGTTTTAAGCGCATGAAAAATATTAACACCCCAGCTTAAGCCTTCGCTGAAAGATGATGCGCCAACAGGCATTACCATAAATTCCTGAAAATCGATTTTATTATCAGCATGTGCACCGCCGTTTAAAATATTCATCATCGGTATGGGTAAAATCTTTGCATTTGTACCGCCGATATAACGATACAATGGAAGATTAGCTTCCAGCGCAGCTGCTTTTGCAACAGCCATACTTACCGCTAAAATGGCATTTGCACCAAGTTTGCCTTTATTAGGTGTACCATCCAACGCAATCATCATGGCATCAATACCGGTTTGGTCTGCAACATCCCACCCCAATAAATTATCAGCAAGAATTGTATTTACATTTTTTACAGCTTTAAGTACACCTTTACCGCCGTATTGTTTTTTATTACCATCACGCAGCTCAACCGCTTCGTGAATGCCGGTGCTTGCACCACTTGGCACTGCTGCACGACCAAGGTGTTCATTCTCTGTTAAAATATCAACTTCTACTGTTGGGTTGCCACGACTATCTAGAATTTGGCGGGCATGAATGGAGGCGATGTAGCTCATGTTAGTTCTACCTTAAACTCTTTTATCAATAAAGAGAAAAGAATTAACCGGATTTTATTTTAAGGTGATTGAAATTTTTTGCGAAGATAAAACTATAAGTTAGAATATTTTTATTCGATATTCATTTAGCAAAAATCTAATATACCCATTGCAGGGTATAATTTTAGCAGCTTAAGAGGCTATTTTTAATGTAAATTCAAAACAATGAAAATACTCACTTTAATTTTCAGCATATAAAAAAATCAAGCCAATTAAAAAGAGTATGAAACTAACTAGCTTAATTACCACCGCAACAATGTTGCTACTCGCTCTATCTGCTAACGTTTTTGCGCAGGAGCCGTCATCAATTAAAAACGGATGCGTTTCGGGCAACTGCATAAATGGATTCGGGAAAGTGATTTTTGAAAACGGCGACATTTACGAAGGTAATTGGGTTAATGGTAAAAAGGAAGGAAAAGGAACGTTTACCTATACTAATATCGGGATTTATACCGGACAGTATGCCAACGATGTTCGTAGCGGTAAAGGCAAATTCAGCTTTCTCAATGGAGATATTTACGAAGGTAGTTGGGTTGATGACAAAATACAAGGACAAGGAACTTACACATTCAAAAGCGGGGAGACCTATATCGGTCAGTATGCCAATGGCAAAAAAAATGGCAAAGGCAAAGAAACATTAGTTAACGGCGGCATTTACGAGGGTGATTTTGTTAATGATTACCGGGAAGGACAAGGAATTTTTAGATTTATAGACGGTGCGGTTTATAGCGGGCAATTTGTCAATGGAAGAAGAAATGGTTACGGAAAATTATACACAAAATCAACAAATACTACTCAGGAAGGAATTTGGAAAGACGATGTTTTAGTAAATTATACTTCCGCCATTGATTCAGCCAGCGTAAAAAACGGAAAACTGGAGGATTGTAAAAAAAGTATTCTTTCTGAAGGCTGCCGAAATTATCTTTTGCAATCAACGGCTTCTGAACTTCTTCCGCAAGTGAAAGATTCCTACATTTTACAGGGCAATACATTTGTTTCATACGAATTAAGTGCAAAATTAGTTGGAGGCACAGACAGAATTCACTCGGTTGAGTTCGAGAGAACTAGTTCCAATCAATATAAGCCTTCTGAAAACCTAAAATGGGGAGAATCGTTGAAAAAAGTCAAAAAGAAATACGGCGAGCCATTGCAGATAAATGTCGACGATAAAAAAATATTTCATTCTTACAGAAATTTTCAGCTCGTTTACAACCTCGATAATATTTTGTGTTGGATAACCTTTGCCCGAAGCAAAACGGAATCTGAAATTGCCGCGGAACAATCTTTTAACCGTGAGAAGTTGGAAGCTGAGCGAATCGCAAAATTGGAAGCTGAGCGAATCGCAAATACGCCCGAAGCCAAAGAAGCCAGAATAAAAAAGTTTTTTATAGCTAGCAAAGAACTCGATTCCAAGTTGGATGAATACACTGCAAAAATTAACAAGCTAATCAAAGAACATAATGATTATGTGGCTAAATACGGCGAATCAGTCGATTCGCGGTCGATAGGCTATAAAGTCGGGAGTCTTAGTTTCGATGCAATAAGACTGATTGACAGTTTTCTCTACATATACCCGGATCAAATTACTCCGACAATGAGAGCCACTCTCTTAGAGTCACGAAAAAACTTTGCGGCGGCGAATTAGGGGATTTAAGTCTGTTGCCACGCTTGTAAAAAAGTGAGTTTTGAAAAATAGTTGGTAAAAATATTTTTGGACTTTTTGTTTTATTAAATTGTCCTTGGTTTCAACTAGGTACAGCTAATTTGAAGTAAAAGGCTTGAGTCAAAGATGATAAATTGTCAACCATCCTTTCTGCTTCAGCCAAAGCGAATTGGAATAGATTTATTTTTAAGAGATTCGGCTAAAGCCTGTTATTACTATTTTACTTACTAGCTGAAGCTATTAGCAATTTATGAAAACGAATAACTTAAAGCATCTAAAAGGAATTTAAATAACAATCAAATTATATGAAAACAACTAAAATAATTATTGCGTCGGTAATGTTGCTTATTGTTCAATCTGCCAATATTTTCGCCCAACCACCTAAGAAAGCTTCAACCGGCTGCGTTTCGGGAAATTGCATCAACGGCTTTGGCAAAAAAATTTACAACAGCGGCAATATTTACGAAGGGGATTTTGTGAATGGCAGCAGAGAAGGAAAAGGAACCCTAACAGCAAAATATGGCACGGTTTATACCGGGCAATTTGCCGAAGATGTACCAAATGGTAAAGGCAAAGCCAAATATGAAAATGGCGATGCTTACGATGGCGATTGGGTTGATGGCATCATGGTAGGGCTAGGAAGTTTGACATTTAAAGTTGGTAATTATTATATAGGGGCATTTTATAATGATAAGCTGAATGGTTATGGGAAAGAATATAACAAAGCAGG
>JBBQPX010000238.1:0-5196 GCA_038216775.1 Chitinophagales bacterium | reverse complement strand
CACTCATTTTCTGGTATTGCAAAATATAATGGGCAGCTCTTGAATAATCTATACCTGCAGCAGTTGGCAAGTATTTTCTTTCAGGATTTTGATAAAACAAACCGTATGCAAAAGAAGCCTGACTATTGTCTTTAAATTTGTATGCAATAGAAACCCTTGGAGCAATATTCCATTTATTAACTACCTGCGAATGCTCAACACGTGTACCAACTTTCGCAGCCAAACTGTTTGTTAAGTAAACATCAGCTTCGGCAAAAATGGATTGCAGGTTATCAGTTACAGATTCTGTAAACTTTGTTCCATCGTATAAAGTGTAGGTAGTATTTTCTTTGCTGTAAAAATAATCAGACCCAAAACGAACCGCATTTAAACCACCCAACCTTTTCTCCAAAACAAATCTTGCTTGCGCATACTGTGCTTTATTTGCTAAACTAAAATTTTTGAAGGAATAAAATGAAGGATTAGTAATCACTGTTTTTTTATTATTGGCATCCTGCAATTCATTAGCAATCTCATCTTTGTTGGTGCTGTAACTAACGCCTGTTGTAAGTTTCCAGCCTTTGCCAATATTTTCACGCCAGTTAATATTCTGATAAGTATTTAAATTTTCAATGGAAAATGCATCTTTTAAAACGGTAGAGTCAAGATCTGCGCCTCTAAAGCCTGTTTTGTTGGCGCTCACATATCCGTAATATTTAAGCATGCCGCCGTTTTTTGTTTTTATTCTAAAGTTTGCATCGCCTTGGTGATAAACAGGAATTTGAAAGAAATCCTGCTTTTGTTTGTTGATGGCAAAACCGAGCAACAGATTTGTGTAGTTATAAGAAACTCCCCAAGATGATTTTTTGTCTTTTGCAAGATGCTGAATACCACCGCCAACACCCACAACCGAAATGCCAACGTCAGCCTGTGTTCTTTCGGGCAAATCGTTACTTTCCAAAATTAAAGCCGATGAAAGCGCCTGTCCGTATAATGCCGAGTAGCCTCCCGTGCTAAAAACTGTTCCTTTAAACAAAAAAGGATTAAAACGCCCCCTTGTGGCAATACCGGGCGTGCTACTGTAAAAAAAGTTATTTACCAGGTTGCCATCCATGTATATTTTGCTTTCTGTGGCCGTTCCGCCCCTCACAAACAGCCCTTCGCTTTCACCAACCTGCTGTGTGCCCGGCAAGCTCTTAAAAGCACTTGTAACGTCTCCATTTGCGCTTGGGGTGGTAACAATATCCAAAGCCGACAAAACTGCGCCCTTATTTTTATCGCTGGCAACAAATGAACCGGCAGATATTACAACTGCTTTTAATTCGGTAACCAACTCCTTCATAGGTATATTTAACGTAATGTTTTGCGAGCCAATATTCAATTCCTGTTCAACAGGCCTGTAACCAATAACAGTTGTTTCTAATATAAACTTTCCCTTTTCGGCGGTTGTAAATGCAAAATTGCCACTGGAATCGGAGGTAGCTCCATCATAAGTATCTCGTAAAGTAATACTTACCCCGCTTACCGGTTTGCCCTTGGCATCAGTTACTTTTCCGGTTACTTTAACCTGTGCTTTGGCAGTAAAACCTAGTATCAAAATAATTAATGTAAATACCTTTCTCATTACCCGTAATTTTTCACAAACGTAAAGTAGTTTATTTTATAAACCAAATTATTTTTACAATAAATTTTTTCTTTAGGCTGATTTAATGGGCGATTTTTAAGGCATTTTAAGTATTCTAAAATGCTGATTATCATAATATTAGATAGGTTTTTAAGGGTGGTTAAAAAGCACCTTTGCAGGGTGTTAACTTATTAACATCTCTAAAATTTTATTTTTTTATGTGGGCTGAATTTGTAATTTAGCAATAGAATTTAATGGGTTAGTAAGTACAAAGGGTCAGCAGAAATGTTGACCCTTTTACTTTTAAGCCTCTCCCCAACCTCCCGATTTTATCGGGAGAACTCGAAATAAAAACTCAAAAATAAAATCATCTTTTCAATTCCAAGACTATAAAAATCTAATCCATTTTTTTGTTTCTCTTTTTATTCTTGATTAAAAAATTTCTACTCTACTTTCGTGGTTGGTAAATTTGAAAATTAAAAATGAGCAAAACTAAATCAGCATTTTTTTGTCAGAGTTGTGGTTACGAAAGTGCAAAATGGTTAGGAAAATGTCCTTCATGTAACAGCTGGAATACTTTTGTGGAAGAAGTAATTGTTAAAGGCAGCGATAAAAAAGAAAAAGACGATTGGCGTGATTTCTCCGGATTGGGAAAACAGAAAACCATTTCTTTAAATGATGTAAGCAGCGCCGAGGAAAAAAGAATATCCACAACCGATGCAGAATTAAACCGTGTACTTGGTGGCGGCATCGTTTTAGGTAGCATTGTGTTGGTTGCCGGCGAACCAGGCATTGGTAAATCAACTTTGTTTTTACAAATAGGTTTACAACTAAAAGATATTGTTACCTTATATATAAGTGGCGAAGAAAGTGAGCAGCAAATAAAAATGCGTGCCGATAGAATTGGTATCCCGAGCGATAATTTTTACATACTAACTGAAACCAATACGCAAACAATTTTTCAGGAAATAAAGAAGCTAAAACCGCAATTGGTTATTGTAGATTCCATACAAACTTTGCAGTCGCCATTCGTTGAAAGTGGCGCTGGCAGCATAAGCCAGATAAGAGAGAGCGCTGCAGAACTGCAACGTTATGCTAAAGAAACCAACACGCCGGTTTTTTTAATTGGTCACATTACAAAAGACGGAACCATTGCCGGACCAAAAATTCTGGAGCACATGGTTGACACTGTTTTGCAGTTTGAAGGTGACCGGCATTACGCTTATAGAATTTTGCGGACTTTAAAAAACCGTTTTGGCTCTACTGCCGAATTGGGCATTTATGAAATGACCGGTACGGGTATGCGGGCAGTCAGTAATCCATCAGAATTATTAATTACACAAAAAGAAGAACAACTAAGTGGCATTGCCATTGCCGCAACCATGGAAGGCATTCGCCCTTTATTAATTGAAGGGCAGGCATTGGTTACGCAAAGTGTTTATGGAACACCGCAAAGAACAGTAAGCGGTTTCGATTTACGGCGCTTACAATTGCTTTTAGCCGTGTTGGAAAAACGTGGCGGTTTTCATTTTGGTGTTAAAGATGTTTTTATAAATATCGCCGGCGGCATAAAAGTAGAAGCCCCATCTATTGACCTTGCCATTGTAAGCGCATTGCTTAGCAGTTACGAAGACACGCCAATTAATCAGCATTATTGTTTTGCTGGCGAAGTTGGTTTAAGCGGAGAAATAAGAGCCGTTAATAGAATTGAACAACGCATTGCCGAAGCAGAAAAATTAGGCTTCGAAAAAATCATTGTAAGCAAGTATAATTCTAAATCTTTAGGCAAACAAAAATTCAATATAGAGGTAGTTCCTTTGGCAAAAGTTGAAGAACTGTATCAATATTTATTTTAACTTGTAGGGGTAATTTTTAACCAATTATGATTACCCAGCTAAAAAATATCTTCCAAAGCACCGTCCATTTGCTGTATCCGCATGTTTGCACAGGCTGTGGCTCCGATTTATTAAGGGAAGATAACCAGCTTTGCCTGCGATGTATTCATAATTTACCGCATACCAATTTTGCCCCAATGGCAAATAACCCGTTGGAAAAGGAGTTTTGGGGCAGAATTCCACTTGTTTCAGCCTTTAGCCAGTTTTATTTTGCAAAAGAGTTTCTGGTGCAGCACCTTATTCATCAGCTTAAATACAAAGGCAACAAGGAAATTGGCATTTACATGGGGGAAATGATGGGCAAAACGATGATGGAAACCAATCGTTTTAAGGATGTTGACGCACTTGAATTTAAAACTGCATAAAAACTTAATATCTAAAAGTTAAACCAGTACCTAACCATAAAATTAAGAGGTCTCACATCTTGCATAATAGTTTGCACCTGATTGCGATTAAATACTATGCTTGTATATGATTTTGTGTTGGCAATGTTAGTACAAGCTAATTCCAAATCAGATTTTTTCAATTTTATTTTTATCCCGACATCACTGAAAATGTAGTTACTGTTAGTAGTTTCTTTATCTGAAATATTATACAAATCATTATTGAAAAAGAGTGCAATATTTTTTGTTGGATAGAAATACAGCTTTAAGTTTTGCTGTATTTTATTAACAGGACTGACACTGCTGGTAAAACCTGGCGATTTTATTTTACTTTTTGAAATATCAAAAACAGTGTTTGCTTCTGCATTGAACCAGCTAAGTTTTGCAAAATTTACTTTAAGTTGAAATCTGTTTGCACTATAGTTTAAGTTAACTAACCTTCCTTGTAAATACTGGGGTATTTCTATATAATTGTAATCATAGCTTAATACAATATTTGTTCTGGCAGGTATTACATACTTGGAAATATTACCCATTAACAAAAATGATTTTTGGATATTTTTTTGTTGCAGCGAAATATTTTTAGAGTAAAAAGTATCATATACCTGTGTATTAATTAAATTTTTATTAGTAGCAACATAAGTAGTTGTTAAATAGCCAAACAAAGCTTTAAGTGGATTTTTATAATACAAAGAAAAGGTGTAAATATTTCGCTTCTGTTTGGGAATCAAACTATCATTTTGGTTGATACTTCTATAGGTATTTAAAATAAAGCCTTGCGTTATTTGACTGGGGCTTCCAATACTGTTAACTTTATTATACCCAAGCTGCATCGTCATCTCCGATGTAATTGGAATATCCAAATTCAATTGCGGATTAAAGAAAACATTACTTACATTTTCTTTAAATCTGTTTGTGCGATTATTAATACTTAAACTGTTAAGTTCAATAGGAATAGTAATTTCCAATTCGCTTTTCCCTTTTTTAATCGTAGTTCTGGCTTCAGCATAAAGTCTCGTATTTTGCCAGTTTAATTTATTTTTAAAACTATCGTTTAGTTCGTATTTTACCTGGTTATAGGTCTTGTATATAGATGTTTGTATACTTTTATTAATATACTCCGTACCTATTTTAATTTGTTGTTTCCACTTGCCAGTTTTAGTTAAAAAAGCAATGCTGTTATTGCTGTTAAAATTATTAAGTGAAGCATATTGTTGCAATTGCTGATAAGGAATATTTTGATTAAATATTGATAAAAATTGCCCCGGCTCTACCTCAAGCGATTGTGGCATAAGGTTGTAATTAATAGTTGAGG
>JBBQPX010000237.1:0-5199 GCA_038216775.1 Chitinophagales bacterium | reverse complement strand
AACCCTTGCGTTATATACTTTGTATATGGCCGCAGCGATTTTGCAACAGCGAACGCAGTATCGGCAACTTTAAAATTAACACGGCTTACATATTTAGTTAGTAGGGTTGAAAGACGTATCCTTCCACCACCGTTGCTCCTAATATCGAACACAACATTGTTGATACCAGCTTTATTTACGTACCTGAAAGTTTGCCGGTAAAATTTGCGAAGGCTTCCGCCGGAAAAACTATTGATTGTTACTATGGCTGTATTGTTAGCTGTATCAACGGCAAGAGAACGTACATCCTGCAGTTTTTCCTGGCGGGTTTGTTTTTTCTTTTTCTCTGGCTTTTTTGCAACCGGCGTTATTACTTTTTTCGCTGTGTCTTTGCTTATCTGGAAAAAAGGAATATTTGTCTTTTGCTCTTTTCCTGCAGCATCTAAAAAAGTTACTGCGTACGTTTTGCTGATGCCGAAAATATTGCGGTGATAATAAGGAAAGTTGCCGCTTAACCTGATGTAATTTACATTATCTGCATAGCCATCTTTAGGTAAATAGCTGAACATGGTTTTTATGAGGTCTGCATTTTTTATACCATTTATAGAAGTAATTAACATACCTATTTTAAGTACCGAATCTTTTCTGTTGAGGTTGGCGGTAATGGCCATTGTATCGTTCCAGCATTTTAAAAAAAGTGGAAAGGATGGAAAATGTTTATTCTCCGACCATTTATTATAAGCCTTGCTACGGCTGAAACTGGTATGACCGCAATGAATTTTTTCAATTAGCGGAGCAAGCACCTGCCAGCCAAATTGCTGCTCGGTCATACTGTCTTTAATTGAGTTGTAATATTTTGTAAAATAAAAATCCATGCTGTCCTTAGGTGTGTACCAATAAAGCGATGGGTGTTTTTTCTCCAGAACATTTTGAAGTAACGAGTAATCCTGTTGCAGTTGTTGAGTAGAGAATTTTTTGTTGGGGTTATAGTTTTTTGTTGCAGCGCAAGAGTATAGCAATACCAAAAATGAAACAGCGAAGATGTATTTAATAGTTTTCATTTTTATCAGCCAGAAAAATTTTCCAACGGGAATACTCTTGTTTATAATTCTACATCAAATGATTCCATCCCTGCGCTATCAAATCGTATTTTTTTCCTCCACGTGTAATAAAGTTTTTTCCTTCACTGGCTTCGGTAATATATCCAATAATACTTAAGCCATTATTTTGAGTAACTTTTTCATGGTCGGCTTGAGAAACAGTAAACAACAATTCATAATCTTCGCCGCCACTTAAAGCGCAGGCAGTTGGGTCAAGTTCCAGTTTGTATGCAAACTCTTTGCTGTCTTCATTTAAAGGCAACTTGTCTTCATACAAAACACAGCCAACATTACTTTGCTTACATATATGCAACATTTCACTGCTTAATCCGTCGCTGATGTCTATCATACTCGTTGGTGTTATTTTTTGTTCAGCAAAATATTCAATCACATCTCTACGAGCTTCGGGTTTTAATAAACGGCCAACAATATAAGCCCGGTTTTCCAGGTCGGGCTGTGCACCGGTTTCCTGAAATATTTTTTTCTCACGCTCTAAAATTGTAAGACCTAAAAAAGCTCCACCCAAATCTCCACTAACACAAACGAGGTCGTTAACTTTTGCGCCATCTCTTTTTACATAAGTATCGGGTGCCACCTCGCCAATTGCCGTAATGCTAATTACAAAACCGCGTTGCGATGTGGTTGTATCTCCGCCGACTAAATCAACATTATATTTTTCGCAGGCAAAATACACACCTTCGTAAAACTCATCTAACGCCTCAACGCTAAACTTATTACTTATGGCGATACTTAAAACAATCTGTGTGGGCGTGGCATTCATGGCATAAATGTCGCTGATGTTCACAATCACCGCTTTATAACCCAAATGTTTTAATGGTGTGTACATCAAATCAAAGTGAATGCCTTCCACCAATAAATCTGTGCTGATAACTGTTTGTCTGCCAAAATGGTCAATAACAGCAGCATCATCACCAATACTTAAAATGGTTGAGGCATTTTTTGTTTCGTTGTTTTTGGTAAGATGGTCAATTAGGCCAAATTCACCGAGGGTAGATATTTCTGTTCTTTCTTCCATTCCATTTTATATTTTAGATTGCCGATAAATCCTAAATTCCTGCTGCATTTTTCGTTGCTTAAATCTCCTCTGTTTCCTCTCCTTAGGGGGAGATAGAGGGGGCTTCTACAATTGCTTCCTATTATTAATCACTTCAATCAACTCATCATGTATTAACCCGTTTGTTGCCACAATCTTCCGCTGATAAGGCGAATATTTATTTCCATCCATATCAGTTACTTTTCCGCCGGCTTCTTCAACAATTAAATAACCTGCAGCACTATCCCAGGCACTAAGGCTATGTTCAAAAAAACCTTCAAACCTGCCGGCAGCAACCCAGCATAAGTCAATAGCTGCACTACCGAGCCTGCGAACGGGAACACCTTTGCGAACAAATTTTTCAAATGTCTCCAAAGGTCCGTTTGGCATATCTAAATAGGAGTATGGAAAACCAGTAACCAGGCAGCTATGCAATACTTCTGTTTTTTTGCTTACGCTTATTTTTTTATCGTTTAAAGTTGCACCAAATCCCTTTTGGGCAAAAAACAATTCATTAATAAAAGGGTTGTAAACGGCGCCTAAAATCATTTCGCCATTTTGCTCTACACCAATACTTACGCAGCAAATGGGAATGCCACTGGCAAAATTAATGGTGCCATCAATGGGGTCAATAATCCATTTTGTATCGCTGTTGGTAACAATTTCACCCACTTCTTCACTCAAGATAAAATGGTCGGGATAATCTGCTTTAATAATATCTATTATTGCTTTTTCCGCAGCAAGGTCTGCTTCTGTAACCCAGTTGTTTATGCCTTCCTTATCGCTGATTTTTAAATCTTCGCTGTTAAAGTATTTTTTCAGTTGTTCGGCGCCCGCCATTACTGCATTTAAAAGCGTTGTTTTTAACATGGCGCAAAGATACTACCAAAATGAACCTCATCTTCGGCTAATCTAGTCGTTATTCCCTGAAATATTTCCTTTTTTTTCTCACGTGTGGACACATCTTCGATGTGTAAAAATTGGAACACAGATTGAACGGATTTGACGGATTAGCACAGATTTTTTTCTGCAAAGCAGAAAAATCCGGCTTATTTGGCGTTAAATATCTTGCTAAGCAAATTAACCTGTGTTTGTATGTATTTGTGTACACAAAATTCGATTCCCCTTTTGGGAATAGGGGCATAAACTTCAATTTCGGATTACGGATTTATGATTTTAGTTTTGACTATGCAAAATAAAATGCAACGGAAAGATTTTTTGAAGCTAGCATTGCTGACAAATCTTGGGCTGATATCAAAACCATTGCAGGGTTTTGCAGAAAGATTCGGATTGCATGCAGAGCCACTTTCAAGCGATAATGTCACCTACTTTAAAAAGGGCGATGTTGATTATGAATTGCTGCGTAAGGGATTTAATAAACGCATTGATAAATATCCATTAATAATTGCATTGTGTAAAAACACCAACGGTGTTATGGAGGCTGTACAATATGCCC
This sequence comes from Chitinophagales bacterium, assembly GCA_038216775.1. Classification (GTDB taxonomy): domain Bacteria; phylum Bacteroidota; class Bacteroidia; order Chitinophagales; family Chitinophagaceae; genus Ferruginibacter. The sequence goes on along the minus strand of JBBQPX010000237.1, from coordinate 1,610 downwards.
GGCAGAATAAATTGCCTGTTGCTATAAAAAGCGGCGGACATTGTATGGAAGGGTTTTCCTGCAACGATGGCGGCATGGTAATTAATCTTTCTTTGTTGAATAAGGTTGAATGGATAAATGCTGAAACTATTAAAGTTGGTCCCGGTTGTACACTCTCAAATATTTACGATGCCGTAATCCCCAAAGGAAAAATATTACCCGGCGGTTCTTGCGCAGGTGTGGGCATTGGCGGTTTGGTGCTTGGTGGCGGCTACGGTTTACTCGGAAGAAAATTCGGACTTACCTGTGATAGCCTGCAGGAAGTAACCATGGTTGATGGAACAGGAAACATCAGGTCGTCTTTAAATGATAAAGAATTATTGTGGGCATGCAAAGGCGGCGGCAATGGAAATTTTGGCGTTGTTACGGACCTTAAATTTAAGCTGCATAAAGCGCCAGCATCGTTACAGAGCTATCGCTTTAAATCGTTTAAGGTTGATACAAAAAAAGCAAAAGAAGTTTTACAAAAGTGGTTTGAAGTAACCCCGGATTTACCTGTTGGATGTTTTTCGGCTTTTGTTTTAAACAGAAAAACAATTTATATACTCCTTACTAATGCAGATAAGCATAATACCGCGGTGCAAAAAGTAATTGATACACTCACATCAATTACACAGAAAACAACAAAAACAAAACCACAGCCAATTACAACAGCCTTAAAAGTTTTTTATGGCAGAAGAGAACCGCTGTATTTTAAAAATGCTTCGGCAGGTTTATATAAAACCTTTGCAGATATTGATGCTTGTATTGATAAAGTGATTGATACCGTTATTGCAACGCCCGGAATGATTTACCAGGTAAATGCTTTGGGTGGAAATATTCAAAATGCAGAATTTGAAGCTGCATCTTCATTTCCGCATAGAGCGTATCCTTATTTTTCGGAGTTGCAGACTTATTGGGATTTTGAAAAACAGGAAAAGTTATTGTTGGAGCGGTTTCAACAGGTACAAACCATGTTTATTAACAACGGCATAAAAGCACAGTACAGAAATTATCCTGATGTAAAATTTACAGACTGGGAAGAAATGTATTACGGCAACAACTACACAAAACTGCGCCAGATAAAAAATAAATATGACCCAGAAAACATTATACGAAATGAGCAAAGTATAAAACCCGCTCAATAACTGTATTTTTATTTATGAAAGATTTATTCGTATTTCGTACCAGTTAAAAAAGGCTATTGAAGTTATCGGTCATCATAGTAAACTATAATGTAAAACACTTTTTGGAGCAGTGCCTGTTTTCGGTGCGTAAAGCCTGCGCTGGTATAGAAGCCGAAATTATAGTGGTCGATAATAATTCAAGCGATGACAGCAAAGTGTTTCTTGAGCCAATATTTCCAGAAGTTAATTTTATCTGGAATATAGCTAATGTTGGTTTTGCGAAAGCCAATAATCAGGCACTTACAATTGCAAAAGGAAAGTTTATTCTCTATTTAAATCCTGATACAATACTTGCTGAAGACAGCATAGAAAAATGCCTGCATTTTTTTGAACAGCATAAAGATGCAGGTGCAATTGGTATAAAAATGATTGATGGTTCAGGAAACTTTCTAAAAGAAAGCAAAC
>JBBQPX010000236.1:0-5201 GCA_038216775.1 Chitinophagales bacterium | reverse complement strand
GATATTGTGCTGGGAGGAAATGCTGATTTTCTGGAGCGAAGCCTGGCCCAAGAAGAACGCGGTTCAGAGGAAAGTGAAGAAGCTAATCAAAGGCCTTTCAAAATATTTATCTGGTCAAACATAATGTCATCAAGGCTTTCTTCTTCAGCATAATAAAAAGCCCTTACGCCCCAGCTTAAACTAAGTTGTGCAATTAATGTTTTTTCTTTACTAAAAATATACAAAGGAGCTTTGGGGCGATAGCTGCTAAGCATAAAGGCGGTGTAGCCACTTTGCGTCATGCCTATTAAAGCACTGGCATTTGTATCATTAGCAAGTTTACAGGCGCTGTAACAAATAGCATCGCTTAAAAAAGAAGGAGAGTGCGGCTGCGGCGATAAAATATCGTCACGGTTATAATCGTATAAACTTCTTTCAGCTTCCAGAATAATTTTGCTCATGGTTTGTACTACTTGTTCAGGGTATTCGCCCATAGCAGTTTCGCCGCTAAGCATTACAGCATCGGCACCTTCAAGCACTGCGTTGGCAACATCACTTACCTCACTACGGTTAGGTTTGGTACGGTCCATCATGCTCTCCATCATCTGCGTAGCCACAATAACCGGTTTGGCACGGTGCATACATTTCCTTATCAATTCTTTTTGTATAATTGGCACCTGCTCCACCGGTACTTCAACACCCAAATCGCCACGGGCAACCATTATAGCATCGCTTTCAACAATAATATCACGGATATTTTTTAAAGCCTCCGGCATTTCAATTTTAGCAATAACTTTAATCTTGCTTTGTTTTTCTGCAATCTTCTTTTTTAATCCAAGAATATCTGCCGTTTTGCGAACGAAGGAAAGTGCAACCCAATCAAGGTCATTCTCAATAATAAATTCCAGATCTTCATAATCCTTTTCCGTCATGGAAGGCATTGTTAGCTCCGAGTCTGGCAGGTTAACACCTTTCTTTGGCGAAAGCATACCACCAACGGTAATGTTTACGAGCACTTCTGTTGCATTAAGCACTTCTTTTACTACAACTTCCATTTTTCCATCATCCAGAAAAATACGCTCGCCAACTTTTACATCTTTTGAAAGATTAGGATAGGATACATAGACTTTTGCTGTGGTACCCACCATTTTTTCTGTAGTAAAAATCATATCCTTTCCCTCTACTAAAGCAATTTTACCTCCCTCAATTTCGCCCACTCTTAATTTAGGGCCTTGCAAATCGCCAAGTATTGCAATATTGATAGGCTGGGATTTATTTATTTGACGAATTCTCTCAATTATTTCTTTTTTATTTTCGTGAGTGCCATGTGAAAAATTTAACCTGAAAACATTTACGCCGGCAATTGCAAGTGCTAATAATTTTTCTGGTTGTTCGCACGCTGGGCCAACGGTTGCTACAATTTTTGTCTTTTTCTGTGAATGTGAAATACCTGCCTCTTTATCCATTTGCTGGTGAATGTATTTACTGATGTGTTTACTCATTTATATTAGATTCATTTTGGTTTATGTTGTAGTATTTAAAATACAGTGATTTTACGTTGCTAATATTTTAACAATTTTCAGCCATTCATCACTTACTTTTTGTTTTTTCTTAACAGCTTCATCAAGTGGAATATAATTTATCTTATTGTTGACTATACCTACAAATACGTTATGCCTGCCTTCCACCAGGGATTCAACTGCGTGGTATCCCATGCGGCTTGCTATCAATCTGTCGAAACAGCTTGGAGCTCCGCCACGCTGAATATGCCCTAATATACAAACTCTGATTTCCATTTGCGGCAGCCTGTTTTTTATGTACTTGCCTATTTCGTTTGCACCGCCAAACTCTTCACCTTCCGCAACAACAATAAGATTAACCAGTTTTTTGCGTTTTTCTTTTTCTGCAAGCTGGGCAATGATAAACTCAATATCTGTTTTTCTTTCTGGTATTAAAATATTTTCTGCACCGGTTGCAATGCCGCTGTGTAAAGCTATATAACCTGCATCTCTGCCCATTACTTCAATAATAAAAAGGCGGTCGTGTGCTTCGGCAGTGTCTCTTATTTTGTCAATAGCATCAACAGCAGTGTTTACAGCCGTATCAAACCCAATGGTAAAATCGGTGCCGGCTATATCTTTATCAATAGTGCCCGGCAAGCCAATGCATGGTATATCAAATTCATTGCTGAAAATTTGTGCACCTCTAAAACTGCCGTCGCCGCCAATAATTACCAGACCATCTATGCCATGGGCTTTCAAATTATCGTAAGCAACTTTTCTGCCCTCGGGCGTAAAAAACTCTTTACAACGTGATGTTTTTAAAATGGTTCCGCCACGCTGAATTATATTGGCTACACTACGACTTTCCATTCTATTAATATCATTCTCTACCATACCGGTGTAGCCCCTCATAATACCATACACTTCCAATCCATGGTAAATCGCTGTACGTACAACTGCTCTTACACAAGCGTTCATTCCAGGGCTATCGCCGCCCGACGTTAAAACCCCAATTTTAGTAACCTTATTTTTCATGCGTTAAAGATATGCTTATCAGTTTGAATTTTAAAAGTGTCAAAAGTACACATTGTTTTACAAAAACTGATTTCTTGCAAAAAAACTAAGGTTGATGTTATAAAATTTCTGTAAATACCTGCTATTGGGTAGATATTATTTAAAAGGGATTTATACTTTTACAAAAAAAAATGAAATCATATTTTCTGGCATTTATACTGTTGATAAACTCAAGTGTTTTATTGGTGCAACAAAATAAAACAACTGATGTGTTTGCCTTTAGAATAACTGATTATATGATTAATATTAGCGACAGTACTGTTTTAGTGCAAATTCAAGTTCCAGAGTCTGGCGCTGGTTTGGTAGATAAGCAGACAGCGGTACTTAAGGGCAATTTTTCCAACACAGACACTGCGGATTTAGGAAGTGGCAGGTGTAACCTAATAAAAAGCGATTATTATTACTTTGGTATTTTTCTTTTAAACAAAAAGCGACTGCCTGTAAAAGGAGATATATTGTATACGTTTGTAAACTTTAAACCTGTATATAAAGGCCAGATTTACCAATTAATCAAAAATGATATTTACCTGCAACATGTAACAGAAGGTGCATTTTACAATTTTTCATTTGCCCTTTCGGGAGATGAAACACACGAAAATGCAATAATAGACTCACTGATTGCTGATGTTAAATACACCGCTGATGAAATGCTTAGCCAAGGCGATGGACAGGACAGGGTAGTTACCACCGGCCGCTTTAAAAACAAAAAAATGTTTGCCGCTATGAAGACAATTACAAAAAAAGATATGACTGATTTTTTAGATTATGTAATTGCATTTCCACAAAAATATGCAGGTAACGATTGGAAAATAGCTGAAGTATTTGCCACCTGGATGGATGGCGGTACACCTACGGTTATAAAAACTGATGCAAAAAACTAAATTACATTCTTTCTGGCACTGCAATACCCAACAAACTCATTCCGCTTTTTAAAACGTTTGCAGTTAAGGATGCAATTTTTAATCGTAATTGCTTTTTTTCTTCATTTTCGGCATTAGCAATAGAATGCTCTGCATAAAATGAATTAAATATTTTTGCAAGATTAAAAACGTAATTGGCAATTACCGAAGGATTTTGTTCAGCGGCTGCCTGTTCAAGCGCAGCGGGATATTGTTCGGCACAAACAATAACATCTTTCTCTCCTTTAAACAACTCGCCGGAAGTTTCATAAGCATTAATAGGCGTATCAACCTTTCTTAAAATACTTTGTATTCTGGCATAAGTATATTGTACAAATGGTCCGGTAAAACCATGGAAATCTATACTCTCTGCAGGGTTAAATACCATAGTTTTTTTAGGGTCAACTCTTAGCAGGTAAAACTTCATTGCACCAAGGCCGATGGTGTTGTACAAAGTTTTTAACTCATCTGGATTAAAATCTTTAACCTTACCCAGTTCTTCGGTATGCTGTTGCGATGTACTAAGCATTTCTTCAACAATATCATCAGCATCTACAACCGTACCCTCACGGCTCTTCATTTTGCCGCTGGTAAGTTCTACCATGCCATAACTTAAATGATGAATATTTTCTGCATTTGGCATACCCAGTTTTTCGCAAATAAGCTTCAACACTTTCATGTGGTAATTCTGCTCGTTGCCAATTACATAAATACTTTGGTCAATTTTATATTGCTCGTATTTTTGCAAGGCCAGGCCAATATCCTGTGTTATATAAACCGAAGTTCCATCACTCCGCTGAACAATTTTTTCATCAAGGCCGTCGGCCGTTAAATCAATCCAGATACTACTGTCATCTTTTTGATAAAATACCTTTTTATCCATTCCCTGCTGCACAATATCTTTCCCCAACAGATAAGTATTGCTTTCGTAATAAACCTTGTCAAAGTCGGCACCAATGCTATTATAGGTAACATCAAAACCTTCGTAAACCCAACCGTTCATGGTTTTCCAGAGTTCCATCACTTCGGGCTTTCCATCTTCCCAATCAAGCAACATTTGTTGTGTGGCTTTCATTATTGGAGCTTCTTTTTCGGCAGTATCCTTCATTTTACCGGCAGCAATCAGGTCAGCAACCTGCTCTTTATAAACATCATTAAATTTTACGTAATAATCACCTACAAAATGGTCGCCTTTAGTACCGGTGGTTTGTGGTGTGGCGCCATTTGCAAAAAGCTGCCACGCAATCATGCTTTTGCAAATATGAATACCACGGTCGTTTACTATACAGCTTTTTACAACCTCGTAACCATTGGCTTTTAAAATTTCTGCTACGCTCCAGCCTAAAAATATATTTCTTAAATGCCCAAGGTGCAAAGGTTTGTTTGTGTTTGGGGATGCATATTCCACCATCACTTTTTTACCGTTCATGGCTTTTTTGCCATAGCAGATGTCGTTGTAATTTTTTTGTAGCAAACTCTGCCAGTAAGCATCAGCAACTGTAAGGTTTAAAAAACCTTTTATTATATTGTAAGCAGTAAAAAACTGCGGATAATTTTTAATTAGATGCTCACCCAGTTGATTGCCAATGGCGTCGGGAGCTAATTTCAGCGATTTTACCAGCGAAAACATTACAACAGTGTAATCGCCCTCAAATTCAGGCTTGGTTTGGTTAATTTGAAAATCTTTTTCGGTAAAAGACTGGTTGTACAAAGCTGATAAGCTTTCGATAGTGCTTTTCTGTAAACT
>JBBQPX010000235.1:0-5221 GCA_038216775.1 Chitinophagales bacterium | reverse complement strand
AATAACAGCAGCCTGTTTTAAATCATTAATCGCTAAATGCTCATAAGTATCATGGTTTGAGTGGTGGGTTCTCGTCATATAATCTAATGGGTCTTGTATAAACTGAAAACCTGGAATGCCAACAGCATCAAATGAAAGGTGATCAGTAGAGCCTGTGTTTTGCATAGCTACTGTAGCAGCGCCAAGATCGTGAAATGGTTCCAGCCATTTTTTAAATATGCCAGCGGCCTTTTCGTTTGACTGTGCAAATATGCCACGAATTTTTCCTGTTCCATTATCCAAATTATAGTATGCAGAAATTTTGCTTTGTTCGGGTTTCCATTTCATATCAATCGGGTTTCCAAAATGATTTTTTACATAACCAAATGATCCAAGCAAGCCCTGTTCCTCGCCACTCCATAAAGCAATACGAATTGTTCTTTTTGGCTGAATGCCTAAAGTTTTTAAAATTCTTATGGCTTCCATGGTAGCTATGCAGCCAGCGCCGTTATCAGTAGCTCCGGTAGCGCTTTGCCACGAGTCTAAATGGCCGCCTAGCATTACAACTTCTGCTTTAAGCGTTGGGTCGGTGCCTGCAATTTCGCCTACTACATTATAACTCTTTAAGTCATTACCGTAAAGCGTTGTTTTAATATCCAGATCTAACGAAACTGCTGTGCCATCATTTAATAACCTTTCTATTTTAAGATAATCTTCTTTGCTCATCAGCAACATTGGTAATGCAGGCTGATTTTGTTTTTTCCACCCGCTGAATCCATCAACAAAAACAGCTCCATCAGCTTGCTCTCTTGTCATTTCTACTATGGCCAGCGCACCCATCTGTTGAATCTGTTTAATGGCATTTAATTTTTTTACTATGGTGGGTACAAACATTTTCAACATTTCTTTTGAGAACATATGCTGATCCTCCATGTTTACTAATTCACTATCTGTGTAACGGCTGCTTTCTGGTTTAAAAGATGTCTGGATTAACGTATCTACAGTTTTATACATTACGATATGATCTCTAATTTTATCGGCGTTATTTAGTATGTACAACGAATCATAATTATCCAATAAAAAAACCTGTGCAGTTTTTAATCCGCTTGTTCCACTACTCCAGGGGGCAGGGTAAGCCGTAAGACTTGCATAGTATGGAAATTTAAGCGCAGCATATGATTTATCTACTGACCAACCATATCCAAATTCGCCCCAAGGTTCGGCTTTTACATTTGTAAGTCCCCAGGATGTTAATGTTTTAGTAACCCAATCTACTGCCTTGTGGTAGCCAGGCGAGTTGGTAAGTCGGGAACCAGTTACATCTGTAATTTGATGGGCTATCCAGCTTACTTTAGAATTTGTGAGTCCTTCTGTACGTATCTTATTCATCATGTCTGTATCAATACTTTCATCCTGTGCAAAAAGCCCAATACCCGGTAAAAGTAAAAGCAGTAAGCTTAAGATTTTTCTCATAAAAAATGTAGTTTGATCTGGAAGATACAATCTTTTCCCCTTTTATTAATTGTTTTTAATATGTTCCTAAAATTCATTTTTGTTTCAGCTTTAATAGTATTTATCAAAATTGGCGATGAATTATTTTGCCGGACAGAGCATCTTAATTGTGATATAATGAAGGACATAGCGGGTATTTTAATAAAACCTAACACACTAATTGTATTACAATGTGTACCTTCAAAAAACGCATGCTTTCCATCCGGCACGAAATATTTATTGAAGTTGCAACTTTACTTAGCTTTTCTAAAGCCAGCGAAGTGCTGTTTATCAGCCAGCCGGCTATTAGTAAACATATAAAAGCACTGGAGTCTTTTTACAAAACAACATTATTTGAGCGAAAAGGTAATTCCGTACAACTTAGTCGTGGCGGTAGTTTGCTGCTGCAGCGCCTTAAAGAAGCGAAGAAGATACAGAATGAGCTGGAGTTTGAGATGAGCGTACTTAATGATCAGTTAAAAGCGAAAGGACAACTAAAACTTGGGGCCAGTACTACAGTAGCGTTGTATATTATACCTAAAGTGTTGTCCGCTTTTCACCAAACTTTTCCCGAAGTAAAAATAAGTTTGCTCAACCGCAATACCGATACTATTATTAAAGCTTTGGCCGATCATGATATTGACATCGGCATTGTTGAAGGCAAGAAAAAAAATGCAGCCATATCCTACCAGCCGTTTGCTACTGACGAAGTTATAGCTGTATGCAGTGCTAAAAGCCCATTAGCAAAGAAAAAATCGCTTACTGTTCAGGAAGTAAAAAACTATCCGGTGGTTTTAAGGGAACAGGGTTCGGGAACATTGGCAGCACTAAAATATAACCTGGAGAAACATGGTGTAAAATTGGGCGCACTTAATGTAAACGTTCGCCTGGCGGGCACTGAAGCGCTTAAGAATTTTTTACGGGAAGATAGTTGCCTTGGTTTTTTACCCAAGGGGTCGGTATTAAAAGAACTTAACGACGGCGATCTTGTCGCGGTGAAAATCGAAAATTTCCAAATCATCCGCAACTTCTTTTTTATACAACGGCACGGATCTGAAAACAATGAGCTCAATAAAGCATTCATCAGGTTTTGTAAAAATGCGCTATAACTATTTGTTATAGGCTATAATTTAATCGATTGTTTTGGTTATGGTATCATTTGTAGTTTTGAGTAATGAATACGTTAACCAGTAGATTTAGTTTAGCCAAAAACCTTTCCTGTTCAAACTGCAATCAGGCATATAGCATGCATAATGTTAACTGCTACGCCACCTGCTGCAATAAACCATTGGTTGTTAATTACGACCTGTTGGCAGCACCACCTAAATCAGTATTGCTATCGTCTCAAAACTCCATGTGGCGCTATGCACCTCTGTTGCCTGTACTAAACAGAAAAAATATTGTAAGCCTTGGCGAAGGCATGACGCCTATATTACCATTAAACAAACTTGCTTACAAGTATGGTTTAAATAAAGTGCTCATGAAAGATGAGTCCTTTAACCCAACTGGATCTTTTAAAGCAAGAGGCATTAGTATGGCAGTATCCAAAGCAAAGGAACTAGGTATTACCGCCTGCATTGTGCCTACAGCAGGCAATGCAGGCGGTGCATTGGCGGCCTATTGTGCCAAAGCAGACATAAAATGCACAGTGGTAATGCCAACACATACACCTTCTGTTTTTAAGCAGGAGTGTACACTGTATGGTGCCGAGCTGGTGTTGGTAGATGGGCTAATTAATGACTGTGCTAAAAAGGTTTCTGAAATAAATACAGATAATCAGTATTTCGATATTTCTACCCTTAAAGAACCGTACCGCATAGAAGGTAAAAAAACAATGGGTTATGAAATAGCAGAACAACTTAATTGGCAATTGCCCGATGTAATCATTTATCCGGCTGGTGGCGGAACGGGGCTTATTGGTATATGGAAAGCTTTTAAAGAGATGAAAGCAATGGGTTGGTTAACCGGGCAGCTTCCCAGAATGATTGCCGTACAATCAAAAAACTGTGCACCCATTCTGCATGCAATACACAGTAAAGAAAACTGGCGAACTATGTTTTTGCCCAAGGCAACCATAGCAAATGGATTGGCTGTGCCTTATCCCTTTGGCATGGATATGATGCTGCAGGTAATTGAAGAGTCTGGAGGTACAGCCATTGCCATAAGTGAAGAAGATATTGTTAGCGGAGTAAAAGAAATATCGAAAACAGAAGGCCTGATTGTTTGCCCTGAAGGTGCAGCCACTTGGAAAGCCCTGCAGCAATTGCAGCAACAAAAAGCCATTGCAATTCATGAAAAAGTTTTACTGTTGAATACCGGCTCGGGATATAAATACCTGGATAATTTGAACTAGCTGTTTGTTATACAATGTTTCTTGCCTGGTATAATTTCGCTACATGCTGTATCATAATACAAATTTGAAATTTTGGATAGTTAGTTAAAGGCCATACTAAGAGATAAAAAATTCTCTAGACTATTTACACTTAAACTCAATAATACTTAGCTTTTGCCGTTGCTAAAAAAAATAATTAAAAGTTTTAATTTGATTCGAGATGGTCGCCAAATCTAATAAAAATATTATTCGTCTTCTTTGCTACAAACGTTGTTATTTCTTTAAATGAGCATTTGATTTAATCGTCTTTCGCAAAGCAGGGAGCCGGTTGTTGGCTATAGCGATATGCACCTTAAAAATTAATTACTGTAGGCTAGTCAGCTTTTAAAGCAACGCATTTTATCCGTTAAAATCTAATTAACAATCTTATATTGAATAAACCTGCTATTAGCGTACCTTTACACGTGTCAGTAGAAAATAGCAATGCTTTTTGTACTGATTTAACAACATCATCTATCATCAAATAATCAGGCAGTAGCACTATGGCAGAAACATGGAATAAAAAGGAAAGAGAAAAGAAGAAAAGACAAAAGAAAACGGAGAAAGCCGAAAAAAAGCAGGAACGTAAGGAAAGCGGCGAAAATCCGGGAAATATGATTGCCTATCTGGATGAAAATGGAAACCTTTCATCTACACCTCCAGATCCTAGGAAAAAAGTAATTATTAAAGCAGAAGATATTGAGCTTGGCATACCTAGGTACGACCCCGCCAATGCAGGCGACGTTACCCGAAATGGTGTAATAACCTTTTTTAATCATGACAAAGGTTTTGGCTTTATAAAAGATTTACAAACACAGGAAAGTGTTTTCGTACACATCAATGCATTAAGTGGTGATGCGGTTAATGAAAATGATAAAGTTACTTTTGAAATTGAAATGGGACCCCGTGGATCCAATGCAATTAATGTAAAAATAGTTAAGTAAAAAATAGTTTAAGCTAATTTTTAGCTGGCGCAGATACGAAAACGTTATTTAAAATAGTATCGTATCTGTGCCTATTAAAACCCGGTGCTTTTTTTATAATTTGTTCAACTTTGTTCAATCTGCAGCTAAAAAATATCTGCTTCTTTTCTATTTCCCTTCCCGCCACGTTGTAAGTAAATTTCCTTGTAATCAATTCCAGGTAACAAAATCAAGTTTGATATTCTTGTTGCTGGTAAATGGCTTACAAATACTCAATTAAATAATAGTGCATAATTGTTTCGCAGTAAAAAATGCTTTGATGGTAAAGTAATTTTTACAATCTTTAAGTTAGTTTCATTTTTATTTTTATCAACTAACCCGAAACTTACTGCCATGAGTATACTTCTCAATTTTTTTTCAGACCCATCGGCTTTTTTAAAATATGGAGCTATAGGAA
>JBBQPX010000234.1:0-5230 GCA_038216775.1 Chitinophagales bacterium | reverse complement strand
AGCCACAGGCGTTTTTGAATGTTAGAATTGGTAATAACGAACGGCAAAGAGTAAGCATCGTTGAACTTTTAAAGGTATAATGGAGTAGTATGAATATAGCTTTGGACATGATGGGTGGCGATTTTGCTCCGCTGGAAGCGGTGAAAGGCGCCGCAGAATATTTAACCAATGCCACAGCCGATATCCACCTTACTTTAATTGGCGATGAAGAACAGATAAAGGAACATCTTGCCAACTACCCTATTGCTGCGGAAAAATTCACTATCGTTCACGCCAGTGAAGTAATTGAAATGAACGAGCACCCTACCAAGGCGCTTAAAGAAAAACAACAATCTTCTATTGCTATAGGCTTTCATTTACTGGCCAGCGGTAAAACCGATGCTTTTATAAGTGCAGGTAACACCGGTGCTATGATGGTAGGTTCGCTGTTTAGCATAAAAGCAATTGAGGGCGTACTTCGACCAACCATTGGCGCTTATATGCCACGTGAAGATGGTACACTCGGCTTGTTGGTTGATGTGGGGCTTAACGCCGATTGCAAACCAGAAAACCTTAACCAGTTTGCCGTACTTGGCTCATTGTTTGCGCATCATATTTTAAATTTTGAAAATCCTAAAGTTGGCTTAATAAACCTTGGCGAAGAAGAAGGCAAAGGAAATTTACTTACGCAGGCTACCTACCCACTGCTTAAAGAAAACAAACAGATAAATTTTGTTGGCAATATTGAAGGCCGCGATATTTTACGTACCAAGGCCGATGTGTTAGTGTGTAACGGCTTTACCGGAAACATTGTTTTAAAGCTTGTAGAAAGTATTTACGATATTACCAAACGCCGCAACATTAACGACGAACATTTTAACCGTTTTAATTTTGAGCAATATGGTGGCGTACCTGTACTTGGTGTAGCTAAGCCGGTAATTATAGGTCATGGTATCTCCCACGCTATGGCTTTTACAAATATGATACGCATTGCCCACCGCATGTTACAAACCGACCTGCTTACAAAAATGAAAGATATATTTATTGAGCAGGCGTAGCGCTTTTCAGACATCTTATTAATAGTTATGACTTCATCACCAAAAAAATGATAGCTGTAATAGTTTAGCAGTAATAAATATAGCTTTGCATTATTAAAATTCCATCTCAATATGCAAGTATTAGCATTCAGCAGTTCAAGAGTTGGCAGCAGCGGTTATTTAGAATCTGCCGCACCGGAGATTGAAAAATTTCTTGGCAACAAAGCACTAAATATAGCTTTTGTTCCTTTTGCATTAGTTGATAATAACTACGATAGCTATGCAGACAATGTACGAAAAGGCCTTACCGGCTTGCCTTACAACATACAAAACGTTACACCAGAAAATGCAGTAAGTACCATTGCGAATGCCGATGTGATAATGGTTGGCGGTGGCAACACCTTCAAACTATTACATGATTTGTATTCACTAAATTTAATGGAATTAATAAAAGAAAAAGTACATAGCGAAACTCCCTTTATCGGCTGGAGTGCTGGTAGTAATATTGCCGGAGATACTATCTGCACAAGTAACGATATGCCCATTATAAACCCTGGTAGTTTTAATGCATTGGGCTTTTTCCCTTTTCAAATAAATCCGCATTATTACAACCAGCCAGTAAACGGTTTTAATGGCGAAACACGCAACCAGCGACTAACAGAGTTTGTGCAGCTAAACCCAAAAATGCAGGTTGTAGGCCTGCCTGAAGGCACAGCATTATCGCTGAAAGATGGTAAACTAACATTGATTGGTGAAAGTAATGCGGTGCTGTTTAAGTTTAACGAAACTGGCATCGTACAAAAAGAAATTAGTTCTGCTGATGATCTTTCGTTTTTATTATAAGTTTCTTCAAAAAATGATATTGTATATTTGGGTATGTCAGATTTTAAGTTAGATAGAACTTCGTTTAAAGCACAGACTTTTTCTGAAGCTGCAGATCATGTTGAATACTACAAGCAAAAAAGTTGGCAGGAAAGATTAGAAATTGTGTCTTATTTAAACAGTGTTGCCTTTAACTACCCTTTGGAAAATCCCCCTAAAATGGATAAATCCAAATTTAAAGCCAGTTCAATTACATATTGATGAGCAATATTTTCAATCCGGATTTTAGAGATTTTTTATCCGCATTAAATAAACATGATGTCAGGTACATTCTTGTTGGAGGCTACTCTGTAATACTTCATGGATATTCAAGAACTACCGGAGACATGGATATTTGGGTAGAACGATCTGTCGAAAATTACCAGTATATAAAAATGGCTTTTCAGCAATTTGGAATGCCTGTATTTGATATGACTGAAGCTAATTTTCTTAGCCATCCAAACTGGAATGTATTTACTTTTGGCACTCCACCTGTAGCAATAGATCTAATGGTTAAAGTGAAGGGATTGGATTTTGATTCAGCTTATAGCAAATCTGTCATATTTGAAGATGACGGTTTGAAAATCAGAACTATTCACAAAGATGATTTATTAAAAGCAAAAAAATCTGCAGGTCGTTTTAAAGATCGTGATGATCTCGAAAATCTGTCATAAAAAAACCTCCTAACTCTCGTTAAAAGGTTTTGTGCCCAGAACAGGATTCGAACCTGCACATCCTTGCGAACGCTGCCACCTGAAGGCAGTGCGTCTACCAATTTCGCCATCTGGGCGTTTTTTATCAGGGCTGCAAATATAGCAAATGATTTTATTTACTACACTGACACATTAAAATCTCTCAATGCTTCATTTAAACTGGTTTTTAAATCGGTAGATGGTTTACGCTGACCGATGATTAATGCACAGCCTACACCAAACTCTCCGGCAGGAAATTTTTTGTTGTACGTGCCTGGTATTACCACGCTTCTTGCGGGTACAATACCTTTCATTTCAACAGGTGTTGAGCCACTTACATCAATAATTTTTGTTGATTGCGTTAACACTACATTGGCGCCAAGTACCGCTTCTTTTTGCACCCTTACACCTTCCACTACAATACAGCGGCTGCCAATAAAACAACCGTCTTCAATAATAACAGGGCTTGCCTGCAAAGGTTCCAGCACACCTCCAATACCCACGCCACCGCTAAGGTGTACACCCTTGCCTATCTGCGCACAACTACCTACAGTTGCCCAGGTATCCACCATAGTACCTTCATCAACATACGCTCCTATATTTACATAACTCGGCATCAGCACTACATTTCTTCCTAAAAAAGCACCATAGCGTGCCACTGCATGTGGCACAGCTCTCACACCCAGGGAGGCATAATCAGATTTCAGTTTCATTTTATCGTAAAACTCAAATGGAGGAAGCGTGTATGTTTCCATTTGTTGAATACTAAAGTACATAAGTATAGCCTGTTTTACCCATTCGTTTACTTGCCAACCTCCGTTTTCGATTGGCGATGCTGTACGCAGCAAACCTCTATCTACCTGTGCTATAACTGTTCTCACAGCTTCTATGTATTCCTCTTGTTTTAATAATTCACGGTTTGCCCATGCCGTCTCTATTTGTATCTTAAGTTCCATTGCTTATTTTTTATACAAATTTACGTTGATGAGCTTGTAAAGAAAAAAGGATTTTAATTGATAATAACATCTTTATTTCCTAGGTAGCCCGAAGGGCAACAAGTAAATATTAGATGGTATTATGCCGATAGCGAGCTGCAATGCACTACTTATTAGTATATCGGTATAACTTGCGCTCATGCAAAAAATGCTCATCATACAAACTGCTTTTATTGGCGATGTTGTGTTGGCAACTGCTTTGGTTGAAAAGCTGGCAATGTATTACCCTGATGCGCAAATTGATTTTTTGGTAAGAAAAGGAAACGAAAGTCTCCTGTTGAATAATCCGCACCTTAAAGAAGTATTAATATGGAATAAAAAAGAAAATAAAATAAAAAATCTCTTTAAACTTTTAGTCAAAATAAGAAAAACCAAATACGATAAAGTAATAAATATGCAGCGCTATTTTGCTACGGGCATGTTAACTGCATTTTCGAGCGCTAATGAAAAAATTGGTTTTGATAAAAACCCGTTAAGCTTTCTTTTTACCACAAAAGTGAAACATATTTTCGCAGGAAAAAATGAAACCAAGCATGAAGTAGAACGCAATAATGATTTAATAAGTTCTTTTACAGATAATAGTTTTGTAAGGCCAGTGCTATATCCATCAGCAGATGATTTTAACGCAGTTAAAGAATATAGCAATACTTCGTATGTTACTATGACACCAGGCAGCGTTTGGTTTACGAAGCAGTACCCTGTTGAAAAATGGATTGAGCTTATTGCAGACTTTCCAAAAAACTTTACAATTTATTTACTGGGCGGAAAAGAGAATATAGCGGCATGCGAAAAAATAAAAAAGGAATCTGGCAATACCAATACTGTTGTGCTTGCAGGAAAACTATCCTTCTTACAATCTACAGCATTAATGAAAAGGGCTGTTATGAATTATGTAAATGATTCCGCTCCGCTGCATTTTGCATCAGCTGTTAACGCACCAGTTACGGCCATTTTTTGTTCCACTGTTCCAGCTTTTGGTTATACTCCTTTGTCGGACCAATCATATATTATTGAAACAACCGAAAATCTTACTTGCCGCCCCTGTGGCTTGCATGGCTACAAAGCCTGCCCACAAGGGCATTTTCGTTGTGCATGGAGCATTGATACTAACCGTTTAAAAGAAACACTTTATAAAGCCGAGCAACATGCTGATAGTTGATAACGATATTGAAGAATGTTTACAAGTGCTGCAGGCCGGCGGACTTATCCTGTACCCCACCGATACAGTTTGGGGTATTGGCTGCGATGCTACCAATGCAGCTGCTGTATCTGAAATCTATACCCTAAAACAAAGAGAAGACGGCAAAGCATTAATTGTTTTGCTGGCAGATGAAAATGAAATACCTAACTATGTATCTCAACCACGACCAAAAGTTTTTGATTATATAAAAGGAATCAGCAAACCTACCACCGTTATTTATGAAGATGCAAAAAATCTGGCTGGTAACTTGGTCAATGCAGATGGCAGCATTGCCATCCGCATTGTAAAAGAAGTTTTTTGTAAAAAACTGATAACCCGGTTTGGTAAACCTATTGTTTCAACCTCTGCAAATATTTCTGGCTATCCAGCTGCTTCACTATTTATTGATATTGATATTGCAATAAAAAACGGTGTTGACTATATAGTTCAATACCGACAGGATGACTTAACGGAATCCTCTCCTTC
>JBBQPX010000233.1:0-5270 GCA_038216775.1 Chitinophagales bacterium | reverse complement strand
GAGCAAGGCCAACGCCTAAATATGAAGAAGCAGACATGATACGCAAACGGGCTGTGCTGCTGGATGATGTGTCTTACCTAATGCAAACTGGTGGTAGTATTTCTCATGGGGATGATTTGTTGCAAAGCGTAAGTGTTTACGGCATTAATGAGGAGCAAATGACTATTCAGCCAGTGAGTTTTGATGCAGGGCGATTCTTTTCAACCAGCGAATTTAATGCCGGCACCAATGTTTGTTTAATTGGGTTTACCAATGCTGAATCGTTGTTTGGTACGGCGGAAAGAGCTGTAGGCAAGCAGATAGACATAAAAGGTAAAAAAGCAACTATAGTTGGCGTTATTAAAAAAGAAGGTAAAAACATGATTGGTTGGGATTATGATAACTGTATTATGTTGCCATACAAATTCTGCAAGCAACTGTTTCAAGAAGATTTTGCCAACCCTATATTAATTGCCAAAGGAAAAGAAGGTGTAACGCCAGCCGCCTTAATGGACGAGCTTGAAGGTATTATGCGTCAAATACGCAGACTTAGTCCTACACAGGAAGATAATTTTTCGCTTAACAGTGTAGAAGCTTTTAGCAAGGCTATCACCGGTTTTTTTGGAACCGTTAATATCGTAGGCGCTATAATTGGCGGCATCAGTTTAATTGTGGGGCTTTTTGGTATTGCCAATATTATGTTTGTAACCGTTAAGGAGCGTACCAGTATTATCGGACTTAAAAAAGCCATTGGCGCCAAAAAGAGCAGCATACTTTTTGAATTTTTAATGGAAGCCACCATACTTTGCATAATGGGCGGTGCTATTGGGTTGTTGTTTGTTTATCTACTCACACTTATACTATCCGGCCCGTTAAACTTTCCTGTTTACATTTCCGGGCCCATGTTAATTACCACCATAATAATTTGTGTTACAGTTGGTATTCTGGCTGGTATTATTCCTGCAACGCAGGCTGCTAAAATGAATGCAGTAGTGGCGATACGGAGTAAATAGGATAGCCCTCGTCCCCTAAAGGGGTGTATTGCGAAGATAGTTGCGGAGATGTTCCAGACCTGATAAACGGGAACTTAGAACCCAAAATTTATAAAGACTTTATTCTTAGTAAGAGTTCAATTATTTTTGCATAGTGAGTAATGAAAATAACATGAGTGCCAGTAATCAAAAAGAGCCTTCCTTAGTCCCCCCACAAGCAGAGCGTAGTCGAAGTGCAGGGGGCGGAAGTGGCTGTATTTTAGCCATAGAATCCTCTTGTGATGAAACATCAGCATCCGTTTGCATTGATGGAAAAATTTTATCTAACCATATAGCAAACCAAACTGTGCATGAGCAATTTGGTGGCGTAGTACCCGAGCTGGCAAGCCGTGCTCACATGCAGAACATTGTGCCCGTTGTAGATGCAGCTTTAAAAACTGCTGGTTGCGATTTATCAACCGTTGATGCCATTGCTTTTACGCAGGCACCGGGCCTAATTGGTTCTTTATTGGTAGGTACACAATTTGCAAAATCTCTGGCGCTGGCGCTTGATAAACCACTTATTGCTGTACACCATATGCAGGCACATGTACTGGCTAATTTAATTGCTGATAAAAAACCAAGTTTCCCTTTTTTATGTCTTACTGTAAGTGGTGGGCATACACAAATTGTACGCTGCGATAGCCCAACCCAATTAAAAGTAATTGGCGAAACCATTGATGATGCTGCAGGTGAAGCTTTTGATAAAACGGCAAAAATGCTTGGCCTTCCCTACCCCGGCGGTCCGCTCGTTGATAAATATGCTGCCCATGGAGACCCAACGCGTTTTAAATTTCCAGAACCACAAATACCCGGTTTAAACTTTAGTTTTTCCGGATTAAAAACATCCATTCTTTACTTTTTAAAAAACGCAGGTACCAGTAATTTATTTAAAGAAGAATTTGCCGCAGATGAGCAGGCACGTAAACAGTTTATAGATAACAACTTAGCAGATATCTGTGCATCGGTACAAGCAAGAATTGTAAGTATTTTGTTAAACAAGCTTAAAAAGGCAGCCATCGAAAATCAAATTTCCGACCTTTGCATAGCCGGCGGCGTTAGCGCCAACAGCGGTCTGCGTAAGGCGTTTACGGCGCTGGGGCAACAGGAAATCTGGAACACTTATATTCCCGCTTTTGAATATTGTACCGATAATGCCGCCATGATTGCGATTACGGGTTATTATAAATTTTTAAACAATGATTTCGCTAGTTTAAATATTGGTCCTTCTGCAAGGGCAGAATGGTAAAAATCTGATTGTGTAATATTTTTACATATATTGCAATTAAGTGCTTTCTTTAATCCAACCTCAAAATAATTCTATCCTATGGCCAACTCTTACTTCAAATTCAAAAAATTTACAATTAATCAGGATAAATGCGCCATGAAAGTGTGTACCGATGCATGCCTGTTTGGAGCTTATGTTGCTGATGTGAAACCCTCCGGCAAAAACTTTCTGGATATTGGAACTGGCACTGGTTTGTTACCGCTGATGCTTGCGCAGAAACAAGAGACTGCCGAAATAGATGCCGTAGAAATAGATGCAGCTGCAGCTGAACAGGCTAAAGATAATGTTGAATCTACAGTTTGGGCTGATAGAATAACCGTTGTTAATAAAGATATACTCAATTTTAATAGCGGAAAGTTATACGATTGTATTATCTCTAATCCTCCATTTTACGAAGGTGATCTGCAATCCGCAGATAATGCCAAAAACGTATCAAAACACGATACTTCGTTAAATTTATCGCAGATAATAAAATTTGTTGATCGTAACCTTACTGCCGATGGAAGCTTTGCTGTATTGCTACCCTATGCAAGGGTGGAGTATTTTATTGAAGAGGCAAAAAAATCAGGATTTAATATTTCCCGTACTGTTTTGGTAAAGCAAACTATAAAACATAAATTTTTTAGAGGCATACTTTTCTTTGGCCGGCAGCAGACAGCGCCCATCAACAGCGAAATAATTATAAGAGATGCCGAACATAATTACACTGCCGCGTTTACTGCACTTTTAAAGGACTATTACCTGTTTTTGTAAACGCTATCAAAGACCTCCATATTCGCTCATGTAGTTGTAGGGCTCGTTTATTTTTCCTGCATTTACCATTGTAGCATGCGTGATCAATTTGCTGCCACCAAGGCGAATATCATCCAGCACATATTTAATTAATTGTTCGCCAAAATAACGGCTTGCATCTCTTGCCAGCTCGTTAGGTAAATTGCCTACCGCCATTATATCTATTGAGTTTGGCAGGTATGGCGCAGTTTTGCTAAAATCTGTTTTATCTATACCGTAAACAGGGTCGTTAATAGTACTATCTCCCAGGTTACACGGTACAGAACCGTTTAAATCATCTGTAATATCCGCAATCGTCTTTATTCTAAAATCTGTGCGCTTTATATCTTCCATTTCAAAAAGACGGGGAATATTTTTTTCCCAGTAAATACCATTTATTAAAATATCTGTGTTGGAAATATACTCTGTAAATCTGCAGTTATAAAGCTCAGGATTTGTATGAAAATCGTTACGATTATACTTACCTGTTTCTTTGTGAGCATAAAGATTGGCACCTTTTAAGTGTACATAAGCAGGATAGGTAAATTCAGTTTCGAGGTATTCTTCTGGCTCCACTTCGTGAATACCCAGCAGGTTCATAATTTCCAACACACCGTGTGCAACACGCCCAGTGCCGGTAACCGCAATTTTTATATTGGGCAATTTTAACCCAAAATAGGTATGTATCAGTTTTTGAAAACTGTTAACCGAGCCAACCCGCTGCAGTTTAAATTCGCCAGTTCGGTTGCCATAAGCCATCATACCATTGTGTGCGCCAACTATGCCTGCAAAAAAGCCGAAGCCTATTATTCTGGTACCGTCTTCATGCTCAAGACACTCATAGTCAATAAGTGTTATTTTTTTATCCAGTATGGCTTTAAATAACTTTTGATTACCCTTTTGCATTTTTTTGGTGTGAGAAAAAAACATGTAACGCTTGCCTTCGAGCAGCATATCAACAGGCACTTCTTTAATGCCTAGGAGCAGGTTGCAGTCACTCATATCTTCTTTTACTTCTACGCCTGCCCGCTCGTATTCGGCATCGGTATAACAACGGTTAGGTGCCTGTTGCGCAACTATTTTAATATCTGCAAAGTTTTTTTGTAACCATTTACATTGCGCCGGTGTAAGTGCAACGCGGTTATCCTGTGGTATTTTACCTTCCCTAATTAATCCAATATGCAGCATCAATCGTTTTTTTATAGCGGCAATTTACATTTTTGATTTTACATGATGTTTGTATTTGTTTTTCAATTCAAAAGAAAGTGGTCAAAATATCCCCTGCCTGCAAATGTGAAACGGCGTAAAAAAATATTGCTCAAGTTCCCCTTCAGGGGTTAGGGGCTCCTTATCTTTGCCGCATGAATTATTTCGAACTGTTTGAACTGCCCGTGGCCATTAAGGTTGATGTTTCTAAATTAGCTAAAAAGTATTTTGAGCTGCAGAAAAAGTATCATCCCGATTTTTTTGTTCAAGGCACAGAGTATGAGCAGGCAGAAGCTTTAGATTTATCATCTCAATTAAACAAAGCATTAAAAGTTTTAAAAGATGAGGATCAGGTAATTAAATATGTTTTGCAACTAAAAGGCTTATTGGAAGAGGAAGAGAAATACCAGTTGCCACCTGCTTTTTTAATGGAAATGATGGACTTGAATGAAGAACTTGGCGACGGTTCTGCTAACGAGGTAAACAACCTTCAAGCCGGACTGCGAAGCCAGATAAGCAGCATTATAGAAGAGTTTGACGATAATGCAACCCCTGTAAGCGACTTATTAAAACTAAAAGAATACTACTATAAGAAAAAATACCTGCAACGTATTTTGGACAGATTAGATGGATAATGTAATATTGCAACCCGCTTAAAGAGGGAAGTTGCCCATGTGGCGGAATTGGTAGACGCAGCAGACTCAAAATCTGCCATTCGCAAGGGTGTGAAGGTTCGATTCCTTTCGTGGGCACAAGGATAATTAAAAAGCCTCTATAACAGTAAGTTGTAGAGGCTTTTTTGGTTTTTGGTGTCAAAATAGGTGGCAAGGGAAATAATCTTCACTCTCTTGAATGAACGAAGGCTTATGCATAACAAACCATATTTTTTGCTTTATTGGTTTTGCATTTCAGGAAGGCCCTTTTTACCAGAATTTTAAATTGAGGAAAATAATTTTGGAATTCGATTTGTAAAAACACAAATTTTGGTATAATAC
>JBBQPX010000232.1:0-5279 GCA_038216775.1 Chitinophagales bacterium | reverse complement strand
ATTGAAAGTCTATGCAAAAGCTTGGTATTCTTTGCCATTTGAGTTTAAGAGTTCATTACGTTGTTTGGAATTTTTGCAGGTTTTGCTTAAAGCAGATTTTTACGCTTTTGGCGGCAGTTTTTATCTTGACAAAGGCAATGTTGCAAAAGCCTTTAAACCTGGTTCTGATTTAAGCGCCGGTGCGGAATTTAAAATTAATAAAACCTTCAGCGCATGGCTGGATGTAAATAATATTTTAAATAATAAATATCAGCGCTGGCATAATTATGAAGTATATGGTTTAAACCTGATGGGCGGCGTTAAAGTAAATTTTTAAGCGAACAATATTTTAAAGAAGCCGGTTAATTCTTCGTATTAATCGGTTTTTTTTGTCCCGGTAACAAAAATATTACGACTTCATCCATGTGATTTACAGATTAGTATCAAAGTAGTAAAGCCTCATAGAGGCGACATTTTGGTAGTGCTTAGGCAAAAGAAAGAGATAAAGCCCCATCGGGGCGGTATTTTTTCTGACAGGCCTTTGAATAGCAAGGGAAATGTCGCCCCGATGGGGCTATTATAAAATTGCCAAAATGATTTCTACCAAAATGTCGCCCCGATGGGGCTTTAGGTAAAAATTTAAAATGTAATTGGGCTTTATCAGCTTAACGACAATCCGCCATTTGCGGGGTTCATTTGTACCGCATATATTTGCATAACAATGCAAAACGAAATAGCATCATATCTTTTTCAAAACAGAATATGCCCTTTGCCTGGCTTGGGTACTTTAACTATAGTTAATGCTGCTTCTGCAGCGCATTTTGGCGACAAACAGATTACGTCTCCAATACCATCAATACAATTTGTAAATACAGAAACTGATGCTGACGCTTTGCTTAATTACCTTGCGGTAACAACCGAAAGTAGCAAATACGAAGCGACAGAAGCGCTTGAGCATTTTTGTGCTAAACTACAAAGAGAAATTGCTGAACAAAAAAATATAAAGCTGGATAATATCGGCAGTTTCTCGGTTGACCAATCCGGTACTATACATTTTGCACAGGAGAAAATCTCTGCATATTTTTCGCAGCCTGTTTTTGCAGAGCGGGTTATTCATCCTGATGCCGAGCACCAGATTTTGGTCGGCGACAGAGAAACTACAAACACGGTGATGACAGAGTTGCTTGCCCCTAAAACTGACACAAAAGATAATTGGTGGATTTGGGCAATAGTGCTTGGATTAATTGGAGCTGCCCTTATCAGTTTATATTTCAATATGCAAAATGGCGTAGCTTCTTTTGGTAATGCCATAAAAATTTAATCTGTTCATGATTCATTATACCAGTTGCCCCATTTGCAAAAGCGAATTAATTACAGCGCAACTCACAGCCAAAGACTATACTGTTTCTCAAAATGATTTTTCTATTTGGCAGTGTAATGCCTGCACAGCAAGGTTTACACAGGATGTGCCGGAGCAGGATGCCATAGGAGCATACTACGCATCTGAAAATTATATTTCGCACAGCGATACAAAAAAGGGGTTTATAAACAGCTTGTATCATTTGGTGCGTAAGAGAACTCTTGGAGCCAAAAGAAGATTAGTAATTAATGAAACAGGTGTAACCAATGGGGAAATACTTGATATCGGTTGTGGTACCGGTGCTTTTTTAGACAGCATGAAACAAGCTGATTGGAAAATCAGCGGATTAGAACCTGACGCAATCGCCAGAACAAAAGCTATAGAATTATACAATATTCATCCACAGCAATCAGAAGAATTATTTGAATTACCGGCTGGCACATACAACGCCATAAGCATGTGGCATGTGTTGGAACATGTACACGAATTACATGATTATATAAAACAAATAGGCGAGTTGCTTGCAACAAATGGTAAACTATTAATTGCCGTGCCCAACTACACTTCAAAAGACGCTGCAATTTACAAAGAGCATTGGGCAGCTTACGATGTTCCCCGTCATCTCTATCATTTTTCGCCACAAAGCATGGACAAATTATTATCTATGCACGGCTTAAAAGTGACTGCTGTAAAGCCCATGTGGTTCGATAGTTTTTATGTGAGCATGCTTAGTGAGCAATACAAAAATGGAAAGGGAAATATTATTAAAGCGGTATTTAATGGCTTTATATCAAACTTAAAAGCCTGGGGCAATACAAAAAAATGTAGCTCGGTTATTTATATTATCGGCAGAGCTAAATAAAGTATCCTTCTTATTTTGTTTGTTTAGCAAACAAATCATAATTTTCTGCAAAGCAGAAAAAAATCCGTGTTAATCCCCGCCTGAACGGACGGGCAGGCGTTAAATCCGTGTTCCCCTTTCTAAAACTTCACTTCAAACATTTTCGGCCAACGCTTCCCTGTAACCAGGAATTTTTTTGTAATTGAATCGTATGCAATACCGTTAAAGTAATCTGTTCTCGGCGTTATTTGGTTAGCAAAAAATTTCTCTTTTATACCCGTAAAATCCATTTTGCCAACAACAAACCCGCTCGAAGGGTCTATCTTAACAATCCTGTCCGTCTGGTAAATATTAGCGAATACAAATCCATCAATATATTCCAGTTCATTCAACTGATAAACCGGGCTTCCGTTTTCAGTAACACTAATGGTGCTTTTCAATTTAAAATCATCAGCATTTACAAAAAACAATTTCGACGAGCCATCGCTGATTATTAAATCCGTTCCGTTATTGGTAAGTCCCCAACCTTCGTAAGGCCACTTAAAAGTATTAATTGGTTTGTCTATGTTGTTTATATCATACACATATACAATATTACTCTCCCAGGTTAACTGGTAAATTTTACCTTTAAAAATGGTTATACCTTCTCCAAAAATAGAGTCAGTACCCATCATGTGTTTCTTTTCAACCTTGCCGGTTTTATAATCCGTAATTCTTAAAGAGGATGTTGTAAAATCGCCGGTACCTTCATACAATTTACCGTTATGAAATTCCAGCCCTTGTGTGTAAGCACTCGTATCATGCGGGTATTCAGCAACAATAGTATAGGGAATTGCAGGAGTTTTAGGGGTTTCTACGGTAGGGTCGTATCCACCCGGGTTCTTATCATCACCATTGCAGGCTGCAAAAACTATTAATGCTAAAACCGGAAGATACTTTCTCATAATTATTTTTTCAAAATATGCACAAAAATAGGAAACTGTTTTTGCTGAACATCGGTTTTGGTGTAAAAGATTACTATTCTTTAGTTAAAAATTCTGTACAATCAATGGTGAATAAGCTTTTAAGCCCGTTAACTTTGCCCGCCATTAGCTTGTCATCAATTTTCTTCGTAATTGTATTTTGAATTGCACTGCCCTTCAGGGCGGTGTTAAAATGCATAATTATTTTCTCGAGCTTTAGGCCAACTATATTTTGGGCTAAAGCCCCTTCATATAGCACCTTAACGCCCCGCCCTAAAGGGCGAGGCAACACAAAAAGGCAAACGGGTCAAACTTTTCTCACTCGTGATAGTCGCCTAGCATGCAATGCTTGGAAGATTTCAAAGTTTCATCTCAATACTCACTCACCTTATAAACCACATTCCTCTCCTTCAAATAATTCAAAATAAAATTAAAACAGGCTTCATCCTTTCCCACAAGTTCCGGTGGGAAAACACCCTTGGCAGTAAACAGTTTTTCTATCAGCATATTTAATGCAGCGGTGCAGGTATAACCCGTTGTGCGGCTCATAGAAGATGTTTGTGTGGCAGCATCATATTCATCATACAAATCGTAGCATATTGTTTTTTCAGCGTTGCTCACTTTAATCTGCATCAAGGTGAATTCTTCTTCGGTTTCGCCCAATTTCCATTGGTCAAATAAAAGCGCAGAGGTAAATTCCATCGGAGAAATCTTTTGCCCTTTAACTGATACCGGCGTATTGCTTAAAAAGCCTGCCTTTATTAAACCCTGCATCAGCGCTATATGTCCGGGGTAACGCAGAGTTTTTTCCTTCATGTTGGGTATATGCCCCATGGTGAAAATAATAGAACGCAATCCATCGGTATTAAAAGATTCCAGCGTACCCACGTTTTCAAAATCAATTAATTCCGCATCGCTTAATGCTGGCTTGGTAACAATATGACCGTTCTCCACATAACGTGCAGGCCTTGTATATTCTTCCAGCACATCAACAGGGGAGAAGGGCGCTTTATATTCAAAAGGGAAAACTCTTTTCTTTGGTAAGCCACCAACCAAGCATTCAAAATCGGTTATAGTCATGCGTTCGTTATAATAACCCAATACAAAATTACTCATGCCCGGCGCTACGCCGCAATCAACAATGGCGGTTACATTATTTGCTTTTGCAAGTGCATCCAACTCCAACGCATTCTCGGGGAAAAATGAAATATCCACTACATTTTTTTTCGCCTTAATAATCGCTTCCAGAGTTTTGTAACCCATAAAGCCGGGCACTGCACAAATCACAAAATCAAAATCTTTTAGCAACGCATCATAATCAGCATGATTACTTAAATCAGCTTTTACTGTTTTAATACTATTGTTTTTCGCAGAAAGTATCGCTAAAGATTTATCGCTTACATCGAAAGATGTTACCTGGTATTTTGCTGCTAAATCTATTGCCATGGCTCGGCCTACCATACCGGCGCCTAAAATTGCTATTTGCATAAAGAAGAATTAAAGCCGCCCCTATCCCCTAAAGAGGGATGAAGCGGAGATTATGTAATATATTTTTTGAGACTAACATATAAGCTTTGTGGAACTGCATTGGCGACGCTCCGTTCAACTTCAGAAAACAATTCATCTTTTACCGAAGCGATAACAGTCTTAAATAATTTCAGTCGCTGTGCCATTCATCGTAATAGAAATGTAAGCGGACAACCTGTAGAAATGTGCATATGTATTTATTGGAGTCAATGTTATTTTAAAAGCGGGCAGCGATATGAAATCGCTGCCCAGGTTTTTACTTTTTACTTTTGATTTTTGAATTATTTGTAAACTTCATTTCCGCAATCAAATTTTTCGCCTCCGCATATTTATCAACAATAAACATCACATACCTGATATCAACCATTATATTTCTACATATTTCAGGGTCATAATTGATATCGCTCATAGTCCCTTCCCAGGCACGGTCAAAATTTAAACCAACTAAATTGCCGTAAGCATCCAATGCCGGACTACCGGAGTTGCCACCCGTTGTATGGTTTGCTGCAATAAAACAAACCGGCTGACGGCCATTTACACCCCATCTGCCAAAATCTTTTTTATTATACAGGTCAATCATTTTTTGTGGCAAATCAAATTCGTAATCACC
>JBBQPX010000231.1:0-5281 GCA_038216775.1 Chitinophagales bacterium | reverse complement strand
GTTGTTGTAAATAAAATTTCGTTTCTTTATAAAACAATTTGCAATAACAGAACAAAAATATAACATGAAAAAATTATTATTTGCGATGATGTTTTTTCCTTTCTTTGCAAAGGCGCAAAACCTTCCCCGCTTGGAAAATGACACGCTGTATACCACAAGCGGGTTTAACATGTATAACGGCAGGGTATTACAACTCGCTACTGGAACATCTGCCGCAGGCTACTTTAGGTTTATAAAGTTTAAGGCTTTTAGAACTGATACGTATAATTTACAAAACAGCAGCTTACAAGTAAGTAAATTAAAGGGATTAAAAAGTTCGGGAGATGATGGCTACAGCATTAGAATAACCGGAACAGCAACCCACCTTGATGGCAAACAGGAAGAAGTAGAATTGGTTGTAAATTTTGATAAGGCAATAGAAAGCCCGGACAGGCTACCAGATGAAATACTAGTGCCTGCAGAATTTAAAAATCAAAGAAAAGAGATTGTTGCAGAAGAGCCAAAACAGAAAACAAAACCTGTTGAAAATGTAAAACAAAAGACTCCTGATGATATTAAAAATCTGCTTATTGCTGATGAAATAAAAAAGCTTTTTGATTTGTACAAAGCAGGCGCATTAACAAAGGATGAGTACGAAACACAAAAAAAGAAACTCCTTGACCGGCAATAAAAAACTGTAAATAATGAGCCCCGTTTAATACGGGGCTCATTATTTATTTTATAAAATTTTTCAGTCTGCATCAGCTTTTGGCATTTTCTTTATTTTCCAGTAACGTTTTCCATATAAGAGCACCCAGTAAGCCACCCACAACCGGCGCTACAATAAACAACCATAACTGACTTAATGCTTTACCTCCGACAAAAATTGCAGGACCAATACTACGTGCAGGATTTACTGATGTGCCAGTAATTGGAATAGCAACAAGGTGAATAAGCACTAGTGTAATTCCTATGGCAAGGCCCGCTGTTGTTGAATTACCTTCTTTAGACGTTGTGCCGAAAATAACCAGCAGGAACAGGCAGGTTAAAACTGCTTCTGTAATAAAAGCACCCATCATAGAATAATTGCCGAGGTAACCTTCGCCCCAGCCATTTGCACCTAGTGCCCACTCGCCCAACTTATCAAAGCCAGCTTGCGATGAAACAATAACATACAGCACTCCAGAAGCTGTAATTGCGCCTGCGATTTGTGCTGCCACATAACCGATTGTGTCCTTTGCACTTAATTTACCCGCCGCAAGCATTGCTATGCTTATTGCCGGATTAATATGACAACCAGAAATAGGCCCAATAGCATAAGCCATGGCAACAACTGCAAGTCCAAATGCTAAAGCTATTCCCAGCAGGCCAATACCGGCGGGGCCAGTAGTTGAAATTCCGGAAACCACGGCTGCTCCACAGCCAAAAAGCACCAAAGCAAAAGTGCCTACAAATTCAGCAATAAATTTTCTCATTTTTTTTGTTTTAGGATGGTTAAAGTAAGTTGATTCGTAAAAAGATTAAAAAGCACGGCAAACGGTTGTATCAGTGTCAAAAAAACAGGATTACTAAACTAAGAGTATTATTCAATGTTTCATTAATTACATCAGCAGGTAACACTATTTTCAAAACCAGAGAAGAACAACATTTTTTCAGGATCAAATCTTCAGAAAAAAATCACAATAGTTTTTTATCAAGGCTTCCTGGGTATCCTTTGGCAGGTAAAACTATAAGCCCACCATATCAATAATAATTGAATGGGCAAACGCACAATGGCAACCCAAAGCATTGGATTGTTTTGGTGATAATAATCAATAAGCATTTGTACATTGGCAGGAAAAACTGCTATCAGCAATAGTATTGTACACCACGCTCCTAACCTTCTTGTTGAAGGAAACAATAATAATAACGCACACAAAACTTCAGCTACGCCACTTATAAAAACCAGTTCTTTATGCCAAGGGAGCCACGGCGGCATTATTTGCAAGTAGAAATCGGGATGCACAAAATGATTAACTCCTGCGGCTGCATAAAATAAAATCAATATAATTAAAGACAGCTTTTTCATACAATAAATGTAACCTTAGCTGGGTAAATATCACAATTTAATTAAGCAGCCTTAGCTATCTTTATAAACAAATGCAACAACTATTAAACAGTATAAACAATTATTATCCCTTAAGTAAAAGTGCCGAAAATGCATTGCTTAACTGTTTTACAAAGATTATCATCACAAAAAATGAATACCTGGTTACCGAAGGAAAAGTCTGCCATAAATTATATTTTCTGGAGAAAGGCGCATTACGAGGCTTCTACAATCTTGATGGAAAAGAAATAACGCATTGGTTTGGATTTGAAAACGACTTTGTTACTTCCTTTCATAGTTTTATTACCGGCGAACCTGCAGTAGAAAATGTGCAATTGATGGAGAGTTGCACACTATGGAGTATTGAAAAAGAAACCATGACAGATTTATTTAATCAACATCATGATATAGAAAGGCTGGTTAGAATTGCCTATGAAAAATATTACATCAGGCTTGAAGAAAGGTACGTTAATGCTCAATTTAAAACAGCTAAAGAATTGTACGAAAATCTCATCTCCCAAACACCACATATACTTGAACGTGTGCCACTTGGTTTTGTAGCTTCGTATTTGGGCATAAGCCAAGAAACATTAAGCCGCATCAGAAGCAGGCTTTAACATTTCTTATTTTGTTTTTTGATAAATGTCAAAAGTTTAGTTACACCATACCAATAGTTTTGTTTCTTAATCAAATAACTAATTATGGAACAAAAACAAATTAACCAACCTTCAGCTGCATTTATCGCAGCATCCTGGACTGCATTGCTTATCGGCACCGTTGCATTCATCATCGGTCTGTGGAATGCCAATATGGAATTAAATGAAAAAGGCTATTATTTTACAGTACTTATGTTCGGGCTTTTTTCCTCCATTTCTGTACAAAAGGCTGTGCGTGACCAATTGGAAGGAATTCCGGTTACAAATCTGTACTATGGTATCGCCTGGTTTGTAACCTTGCTTTCTATTGTTTTACTAACCGTTGGTTTATGGAATGCAACGCTTGAAAAAAGCGAAAAGGGATTTTATGCCATGTCTTTTGTATTAAGTCTTTTCGCAGCCATTGCAGTTCAAAAAAATACAAGAGATATTAAAATTGCAAAGACAATTGAAATGTTTTAATTTTTATTGAGCGGCAAAATACCGACTATACCAAACCAACCAGAAGATTCACTTCGTGAATTTTAGGATTGCCACTGAAACGCTGAAGCACTGAATAAAATTTTCTGTGTTTCAGTGCCTTGGTGGCAAACTTTTTTGCCAAAGGCAAAATCTTATCTCTTTTCAATCACAAAAAAAAACCTCCCTCATTTTTTGTATTTTTGCCCTCCAATAATAAAGGATACTTATAAACATGGAATTAACTAAGAATTTTGAGCCCGCAGCAGTAGAAAGTAAATGGTATAAGCATTGGCTTAACCAGCGCTATTTTAACAGCAAACCAGATAGCCGTCCGGCTTTTACAGTGGTAATACCGCCACCAAATGTTACCGGCGTGTTACACATGGGCCACACACTTAATGAAACCGTGCAGGACATACTCGTTCGTAAAGCACGTATGAGTGGCTTTAACGCCTGCTGGGTGCCCGGCAGCGACCATGCTTCTATTGCTACTGAAGCCAAGGTTGTTAACATGCTTAAAGAAAAAGGTATTGATAAAAACAACTTATCAAGAGAAGAATTTTTAAAATATGCTTTTGAGTGGAAAGAGAAATATGGTGGCATTATTTACAACCAGATTGAAAGGCTTGGTTGCAGTGTTGATTGGGATCGTACCACTTTTACCATGGACGATCATTATTATAAAGCTGTAATAAAAGTTTTTATCGACCTGTATAATAAAGGATTAATTTACCGTGGAGCCAGAATGATTAACTGGGATTCTGCGGCAAAAACCGCATTAAGCGATGAGGAAGTAGAATATAAAGAGTTGACAGGGAAGTTATATTATCTGCGTTATGGGCTTGAGGATGCTGAAGGAAATTTGGTTGAATCACCTAATCCAGAAGGTGGTATTGTAATAGCAACACAACGGCCGGAAACGATAATGGGTGATAGTGCCATTTGCGTAAACCCTAATGATGAACGTTACAAACATTTACAAGGAGCTTTTGCTTTTGTTCCATTAATAAACCGCCGTATACCGATTATTTTTGACGAGTATGTTGATGTAGAATTTGGAACTGGCGCTTTAAAAGTTACGCCCGCACACGATATTAACGATTATAACTTAGGATTAAAACATAACCTGGAAGTTATTGATACCATTAACGCAGATGGCACTATGAGTGAAGCTGCGCAGATTTATGTTGGCGAGGACAGGTTTACAGCACGTAAAAAAATAATTAAGGAGCTGGAAGAAAAAGGGTTTTTAATTAAGGAAGAAGAATACACAACACGACTAGGTTACAGTCAGCGGACTGGCGTAGTTGTAGAGCCGAGAATAAGCACTCAGTGGTTTGTAAAGATGAAAGATATGGCCGGGCCTGCGCTAAAAGCCGTGGTTGATGGCGATATAAAAATTCATCCGGGAGATAAATTTTTAGCCACATATAAATACTGGCTGGAGAATGTAAAAGACTGGTGCATAAGTCGCCAGCTTTGGTGGGGACAGCAAATACCTGCATGGTACGATGAAGATGGAAAAATGGTGGTAGCTGCTACAAAGGAACTTGCCGAAGAAGAATACATTAACAAATTTGGGGTTAAGCCTCCCCTTCGGGGAGGTTTGGTGGGGCTCACTCAGGATGAAGATGTACTGGACACCTGGTTTTCTTCGTGGCTTTGGCCAACGCAGGTTTTTAAAGGCATTACCGAGCCGGGCAATGACGAAATAAATTACTACTACCCCACTTCTGTATTGGTTACAGGCCAAGATATTATTTTCTTTTGGGTAGCACGCATGGTTATGGCGGGTATGGAGTATGAAAAACAAATCCCTTTTAATGATGTTTATTTTACCGGCATGGTAAGAGATAAACTGGGCCGCAAAATGAGTAAGAGTTTAGGCAACAGTCCTGACTTGCTGGATTTAATTGACAAATACGGAGCCGATGCAGTGAGGTTTGGCATTATGGTTTCTTCTCCCGCAGGTAACGATTTAATGTTTGATGAAAACAGCCTGGAGCAAGGAAGGAATTTTAATAACAAAATATGGAATGCGCTGAAGCTGCTGAAAATGTGGGAAGGAAGACAATTGGCAATGGGCAATGGGCAATTG
>JBBQPX010000230.1:0-5325 GCA_038216775.1 Chitinophagales bacterium | reverse complement strand
TATATTTTATATTAGGCTTACAATCTATCAATATTTTTCAATCCATGAAGCATTTTTTATTTGCACATAGCAGTAATTTAAAAGTAAGCGACAGGTCACCTGTTTTATTGTGTCCTATTCAAGTTCCTATAAACAATGGCTAGTATGAATAATTTTAATGTAGATAGTCGAAGGATTTTGTTTAGAAGATTTGGATTGATGATTATGTTGTTTTTAATAACAAACAACTTATTTGCTCATGATGTAGAAGGAGAACTGGCAAAAATTGGTAAAACAGAGGCGGCCATCTTGTACCTGCAATTAGGCTTTACGCATATTATTCCGCTTGGTTTCGATCATATTTTATTTGTGCTAGGCCTGTTTCTGCTAAGCCCTAAACTTAAACCGGTGCTCTGGCAGGCTACAGCTTTCACCATCGCCCATTCTATTACCCTGGGTTTGGCCATGTTTAAAGTAATTACACCCAATGCGGCCATTGTAGAACCTATAATTGCATTGTCCATTCTGTATGTGGCGCTCGAAAATATCTTTTCGCCCCGCTTAAAAAAATCAAGAATTGGTATTGTATTTTTATTTGGTTTAGTACACGGCATGGGTTTCGCAAATGCACTTGGCTCATTAGGACTACCGCAAAATGCCTACATCACTTCCTTGGTTATGTTTAACGTGGGGGTGGAACTTGGTCAAATCACCGTAATATTAGCAGCCTTCCTTCTTTTTGGAAAATGGTTTGGCGATAAGCCATATTACCGAAAGTACATTGTAATTCCATTATCAATTTTAATAGCATTAATGGCGGCTTATTGGACAGTAGAAAGGCTGTTTTTTGTATAACGGATTTATTGAGGCATATTAGCGCAACACAAGATTAAGCCCAGAAATAGTGCGGAGAAAATTAACCGGTACCATCACCTGTACGTTATCAAAAACCACCACCATGGTGCCGGTTGAACACCTATCCATCATGCTTTTAATCGGCTTTAGATTAGTGCTTTTAACAAAGATTTCAACTGTAAAATCTGGGTGTAATTTTTCTCCAACAAAAAAGCTATTCCCACCCATTTGCCAATACATCAGCAATATGCATGGTTTTAATAGGCAGGTTTTTGTTTTGTATAAAACCATCGAGTTGCATGAGGCAACTTAAATCAGTGGATATAATATATTCAGCACCGGTTTCCAGTGCATTAGTAAGTTTTTGGTCGGCCATACCACTTGATATGGCATCAAATTTTACAGCAAAAGTGCCACCAAAGCCGCAGCAGGTTTCTACATCGTTCATTTCAACAAGTTCCAATCCTTTTACATGACTTAGCAGTCTACGTGGACCAGTTTTTATTTTACATTCCCTTAAAGCAGCACAGCTATCGTGATAAGTAGCTTTACCTTGTAATTCGGCGCTAAAGTTTTCTATCTTTAAAACATCAGTTAAAAATTCAGTAAACTCAAAAATGCGTTTGCTTAAATCTTTCACCTGGTTGTGTTGCGATGAGTTTTCAAAAAGTTTACTGTAGTAATTGCGTACAAATCCAACGCAACTGGCACTTGGGGCTACAATATAATCTGCACCTTCAAAATCCTTAATAAATTTAGCACAAACATCTCTGCTTTCATCCCAAAAACCAGCATTAAAAGCCGGCTGACCGCAGCAGGTTTGATTAGTATTATACACAACTTCGCAGCATGCTTTCTCCAGCACTTTAACCATATTAAAGGCCGTTTGCGGGTAAAGCTGGTCAACAAAACAGGGTATAAATAACTGAACTTTCATGCTTATTTCTGTGTCTTTAAATATTCTTTCAATGTAAGCTTTTTACCTTCTACAGGGTCGTACACTTTAATATCCATCGTTTTTGGGTTAACAAAAAAGCGATAGTATGTTTCAAAACGTCCTGCACCATTGTAACCTGCCTGAACGGAAATATCTGTTTCATTTTTTGTGGCCTCATCAAGCAAAAAAGCAATACCATGTGTATGATTGCTGAACGAATCTATGTAATTATTACTTTTTATTACAAATGGCAGTTTTAAAAGTGCAGCCGTAATTCTATTTTCTAAAACAGTATCTGTAAAGCTATGTATATAATTAGAAGTAGAATCGGCTTTAATCAGCGTGCTGTCGTTTTGTTTTTGGGTTGATAAAGAATCATTAGCAACAGTATCCGATGTATCAGCATTGTTACAAGCCGTAAAAGCTATCAGCATAAATAAAAATAGAAAATACTTCATGGCGGTTATTTAAAAGATTCAACCAGTGCTATCATTTTTAGCGCAGTTAAAGCAGCTTCTTCGCCTTTGTGACCGTGCTTGCCGCCGGTTCTTTCTTCTATCTGAAGAAAATTATCAACCGTTAACACACCAAAAACTGTTGGCACCGGTAACTGCAAATTTAAATGAGTTACACTTGTTGTTACAGCCTGGCTTACGTATTCAAAATGAGGGGTATCTCCTCTCAAAATGCAGCCGAGTGCTATAAAAGCGTGTGGTTTATCAGCTTTGTATTTATGCTGCTCCCAGTATTTTTTTACAGCGAATGCTATTTCAAAAGCGCCTGGTACGTTTAAAACATTGTATTGAACGTTATTTTCCTTCAAAACCTTTACACAGCCTGCTTCCAGCTTATCAATGGTTTCGGCATTCCATTCGGTGCGTACAATTACAACACAGGCATCCTTTGGTATTTGGATGCCTGTTGTGTTATATAAATTCGATGATTCTGTTGACATAATAATAAGTTTTGGGTTATGAGTTTTAGGTTATGAGTTTGAAAATACTTTAATCAGATAAAGTCAATCATAATTCATCATTCATAACTCATAATTATTACTTGGTAGCTCCTAAAGAAGCAAGATATTTATCAACGTCGCCAGAGCTAACTTTGGCGCTTGCAGGGTATTTATCTTTTAGCGATTGAAATATTTCTGTAGCATCTTTTGTTTTGCCCATAGCATCGGCATAACGACCAGCCATAAATAAAGCTTCAGAAGCCATTCCTTCATCTAAATCAGAAATATTGCCAGCTTTTTTGTAGTAATCAAGTGCATCGTCAGTTTTCTTTTGCTCTGCATAAGCATGACCTAACAAAATGTAAGTTTTGCTTTGAATCTGCGTTGCGCCGTTTGCATTAAAATCTTTTAAATGACTTACAGCTTTATCAAACTGCTTTAGTTGCAGGTAACATGCACCAATCATATATTGCGCCCTGTTGCCAGCTTTTGTACCACCGTAAGCACTTGCAATCTTCAACAAACCGGTAACACCGTTTGCTTTATCGCCATTTAAAACCATGTTCACCGTGTCTTTGTTGTAAGATGATGAACCAGCCATAAGCCCGAATAATTTTTCCGCAGGAAAAATCTGATCACTTGCAGTATTTTCGTTTGGTATAGTTACAAATTGTCTGTAAGCGAAAAATCCACCAAATACAACAACCAAAGCAGTTACTGCAATAATGATTTTTTTACTGTGAGCTGCCCAGAACCCTTTTGCTTTATCCAGCATTTCCATACCTTCTACTTGTTCTGTTGTTGCTTGTTTATCTGCCATTTTTTGTATTAAGTTTTAAGTTGTAAGTTTTAAGTTGTAAGTTTTAGGTATTAAGTATGCTGCAAATTCACCAATCACTATTCACTATTAGTCCATAATAAACGGATAGTCTTCCTGCACATAAACGTCTTTTAACAATTCATCGTCATTTGGCCAAGGACTTTCTTCTGCAAATTTAACGCACTCTTCAACCTGGTCTTTCACCCTGTCAATTATTACATCAAATTCAGCATCAGTTACTTTATATTCCTCTTTAAGCACTTTCATAGTATGCTCAATCGGATCTTTTTCCTTGTATTGCTCAAGCTCGTCTTTAGTACGGTATTTTTGAGGATCACTCATACTATGCCCTTTGTAGCGATATGTTTTAATCTCCAATAATGTTGGGCCGCCTTTTTCTCTTGCACGGTTAACAGCTCTTAAAACGCCGTTATGTACATCTTCGGGGCTCATACCATCAATACTATCGCTCGGCATTTCATAAGCATCTGCCAGTTTATAAATATCAAGTGTTTTACTTGTACGTGCTACCGAAGTACCCATGGCATAGTGGTTATTTTCGCAGATGAAAACCACCGGTAAATCCCACAACATAGCCATGTTAAAAGTCTCATGAAGCATACCTTGCCTTGCAGCACCATCGCCAAAAAAGCAAAGTACAACGTTTTGTGTACCACGATATTTTTCAGCAAAAGCAAGTCCGGCACCAGTGCCAATTTGTGCACCCACAATACCATGACCACCAAAAAAATTCTCTTTTAATCCGAAAAAGTGCATACTTCCACCCTTTCCTTTGCTGCAACCGGTTGCTTTACCATACAATTCGGCCATACAAGCATTAGGTGTAATTCCCTTTGCAATTGCCAAAGCGTGATCGCGGTAAGCGGTTATAAATTTATCATCAGGAACGGTAGCAGTCATACATCCTGCTGCAACTGCCTCCTGCCCTATGTACAGGTGACAAAAGCCACGGATTTTTTGCATACCATACAACTGGCCTGTTTTTTCCTCGAAGCGGCGCAAAAGCAGCATCAATTCGTACCAGTACAAGTAGGTTTCTTTTGAAAATTTTGTAGCCAATGGGTTTAATTTTAGGCGGCAAAGATAAGGGAGAAAAGGGAAATTTTGATACTCAAAAATGAATTGGGAATAACTGGTAGAATATTTCCCTGAATGAATGAAAAGAGAACGTAAAATTCTCGTTGTCAGGCAATAAGATAAACCTCATACATTTACTATCTTGCACCCCATGTTAACTGTGGGTAAAATATCGCTGACGCAATTTAAAAACTACACTTTTTCTACTTTCGATTTTACCGAAAGAGTAATTGGTATTTGCGGCCTAAATGGCAAGGGCAAAACCAATTTGCTGGATGCCATTTATTACTGCTGTTTTACTAAAAGCTACTTTTCTAAAAATGATACCTTAAATATTAAGTTTGATAATGATGGGTTTAGGTTGGAGGCCTTGCTGGATAAACAGGATGAAAAACAAAAGCTTGTTTGCATAAACCGCAGTGTAGGTAAAAAGGAATTATTGCTGAATGATGTGCCTTATGATAAAATGAGCCAACACATTGGCAAATTTCCTGCGGTGATGATTGCGCCTGATGATATTGGGCTGATAACGGAAGGCAGCGAGGAACGGCGCAGATTTATGGATACGGTACTTAGTCAGATGGAAGCGGAGTATCTGCAGCAATTAGTGGTTTATAATAAAGTGCTTCTGCAACGAAACAGCTTGCTTAAAAGATTTGCCGAGCAAGGCAAAACAGACTG
>JBBQPX010000229.1:0-5329 GCA_038216775.1 Chitinophagales bacterium | reverse complement strand
GGTAAAATCGAGCATCAATGGTTTCTTTAATTTTTTTGCAATGGCCAGTGCTTCATCATAATCAAAATATGTAACCATCCCATAAGTGGTAACTACTTCGGGTTCATATTTTTTCATTTGTTCGTAATACTTAACCGGGTGCGGCAGTTCATTAGCTGCATCTGCTGATGAAGCAATTGCATGTGTATTATTTTTTGAGCCGGATGGAATAAAATCCTGTGTACCCATGGGTGGTACAAAGGCGCTGATGCCTTTTAATGGTGCTCCCCACAAGCCGGGAATCATGTAAACAGCAAAGGCTAAGGATGTGAGCGCAAACATTAATCTTGTTACGGATAAATAAGGGATACCAAAATCGTTTTTTGGCAGTTCATCATCATGATGAAATTTTAATTTGCCCAATAAATAAATTCCGAGCAAAACAAATATTACAATCCAGAGGCTGATGAAAACTTCCCTGTCTAAAAAGCGCCAGCCTTTTACCAAATCGGCATTGGATAAGAATTTTAAAGCGAGTGCCAGTTCTAAAAAACCAAGTGTAACTTTTACTGCATTCAGCCAGCCGCCTGCTTTACCCAAAATATTTAATTTACTTGGGAAGAATGCAAACAAGGCGAATGGTAATGCAAGTGCCAGTGAAAAGCCGAACATGCCTGTTAGCGGCCCCCAGTAACTTCCTTTGGCTGCCAGTACGAGTAAGTTTCCGATGATTGGGCCTGTACATGAAAAGGAGACGAGTACTAATGTAAGCGCCATAAAAAATATTCCCAGAAAACTGCTGGTACTCGCTTTTGAATCTGATTTATTCATCCAGGTTGACGGCAACGCAATTTCAAATGCGCCAAGAAATGAAAAACCAAAAACAATAAATAATGCAAAGAATATTAAATTAGCAATCCAGTTTGTTGCCAGATTGTTTAATGCTGCCGGGCCAAATATGAGTGTTACTAAAAACCCAAGTCCGGTAAAAATAATAATGATGGAAGCGGCATAATAAATGGCATTGCGGATGCCTTCTGCTTTTGTTTTGCTTCGCTTGGTAAAAAAACTTACCGTAACTGGTATCATGGAATAAACACAGGGAGTAAGCAAGGCCAGTAAGCCGCCAGCAAAGGCTGCAAGAAATATCCACCACAATGATTTATTAGTAACATTGTTATTAGCACCAGCCTCAGTATTATTTTTTTCGGGTGTAATGAAAAATTTCAACTTCTCTTCACCCGGTTTAAACTCATCGCCTTCTTTATATAAAAAATTTACAAGCCCTTTTATTACAAGGCTGTCGGTTGCTCCTACTTTTATTTTTTGCTGCCACACGGCCGAATCTGTATAATAATTTACTGCTGCACTAAGTAATGCATCATTTTCTGTTTTAGGAATAAGCATTTCTGTAACCGGCCCGGCTAAGTATTTTGAAAATGCTGAATCGAATGTAACAGTTGAATTAACAGCATCGGCAGATGGCTGCTTTGTGGCATATAATTTTATGCCGGGCTTAATGATTGCTTTAACGGTAAGCCATACTTCACCGGCCGGTCCATTTATTTTACCGTATTGAAATGATACCGGCAGGCTGTCTTGAGCAAACGTATTTAAAGAAAAAAACAAGCCTAACAACCCAATTAGTATAATCGGTATTTTCTTCATGTAGCTATTGCAAGTGGTTTTTTAGTTTAATGAAATAGAAAAATTTACTGTTTTTGGGGGCAAACACTCTTTATCATTGCAAACCATAAATTCAACACTTCCTGAAACAGTTGTTTTTACACTTGCTTTTACTTTTACTAACTGTACAAAATCTACCTTGTTCGAAAACTGTTTTACATCCACGCCAAATAAGGGCTCAGCATGTTGTTCCAGTTTGCCAACTTCCTTTGCTGTACCATCCAGTGTTACCAAAGGATTTTTAGTAAAAGTTATTGTTGTTGGCACAGGGCCTCCATCTGGCGTAGTTTGCGAATAGGTATGCCAGCCATTATCAATAGTTGCAGTTAAATGAATTTCATAAACGCCGGCAGTTTTTTTCTTTGCGGTAAAAGCCCATTTAACTGGGCTTTTAACCTGGGCGTATCCTGAAGAGGAAATGCAAAGTATTATTACCAGAAAGAATATTTTTTTCACACTTGTTATAGTTAAAAGCATTGGTATTATTTATTTTCTTTTAAAATTTAGTCAAACTGTTTATGGAGGCGCAAAAAATTGGTATTTTAAATAAATTAAATTCCAGATTCTTAGGCGTCCATTCCTGATTTTTTTAAAAATTTATATAATTTGAAGGGCTCTACCTTATCATACTAATTTGCCCGAATTATTTGAGAGCCATCAAACAACTTATCCAAATATTTTCTGGAATTTGGATCAGATGCTCTGGGAGCCATTGCTGAAACTAGTTTACCATCGGGTCCTATTAAAATCGAACGG
Organism: Chitinophagales bacterium; assembly: GCA_038216775.1. Taxonomy (GTDB): domain Bacteria; phylum Bacteroidota; class Bacteroidia; order Chitinophagales; family Chitinophagaceae; genus Ferruginibacter. Next base: position 2,908 of record JBBQPX010000229.1, on the reverse strand, counting down.
GGGATTAAACTTACACCATAAGATTTCATAAAAGCAGACTCGAGTTTATTATCAGAAATTAAATGAATACCTCCAAACTTTTTATCAGCTACCATTTTTTTCCACTTCTCAGTATCCTTCAGATCATCAACTGATACAAAAAGAAAAACTATATTTTTTGCCTTATACTCGGCCATTAATTTCTGCATCTCTGGCATTTCTCTTAAGCAAGGCCCGCACCAAGTAGCCCAAACATCTATGTAAACATATTTGCCTTTAAAGTCTGTAAGGTTTGTTTTTCCGCCATTGTAATTTTGATAGGTAAAATCAGCACTTCCCATTCCTCCTTCGGTAGACTTTGCAACGTTATACCTTCTAACAAGATCATTTTTATTCCTGTCTTCAGTTAACAAATCCAAAATCTTTATATAATCCTCCTCAAGATTTTTATTTTTTGGATTCATTTTTTTATAGAGTGCTGAAACAATCTGGTCTTTTATCTCACCACTTTTAAGCCCTTTAATATAATTTTCTGTTAGTAAAATCATTGAAGCTGTTGAATCTTTCTGCAGCGCTTCGGCCTGAGTATATCTCCAGTTTTCTCCTATTAATAACCTGTAATCATTACTAAAGTGAAAAGCCACAGAATCATCAAGGTTCATTGTACGTACCGGCTTTAAATAATCAGGCGGTAATATGGGTTCTGTTTTTTTATGATAAGTATAAAATTTTCTATAATTATTTAAGGTAAACAAGTGATCATAATAAATAATCATTTTTTGAATATCATAATCTTCCCCTTTTAATCCGGATTTGTTTAACAGTAATTGCAGTGAATCTCTGGTATTGGCAATCTTTGGTAGAAATTCATTCAGAGGCACAACCATATATGCCTTTGCATCTACAACAAGCTTGCTCCTTAACTTTGAACGTTCATTGCTGAAGCGATTAACTTCCTCACCTTTACCTTGAATAATAAAACTCTTTTGAAATTCATTCGCATCCGTGCTTATAATAAGATTATACCCGTTTCTTAAAAAGATAGAAGTATAAGGCTGGCCAGATTGAAAAAAATAATATCCCGGGGATGTTATGAATAAGGTATCTGAAAATTTTCCCGAATTATCAAGAGTAACGTCTTTTTCAAAAGAATGATTATAGTTAAATATCTTAATAATCTTTTCTGAACTGTTTTTTATGTTACCAGAAATTATTGCATACTCACTTTTGCTTTGTGCAAAGCAATTAAAAGAGTATAAAAAAAAGTATAAGAATGTTATTGGTTTCATTATTAATTTTTAAAAAATCATTGATTTAATAACCGGGGTTTTGTATAATAAGATTATTTGTTAAATCAATCTCTCTGCGTGGAATTGGCATCACCCATTTCCTCGGATCGCTAAGTAAAGCATTCGGAGCTATTCCTATTCTTATTTTGTCGTAGGAGTCATGTCCTTCAAAGGCCAGCTCCCATCTTCTTTCACTGAGTATAGCTGTGATCAATGCATCTACTGTTGCAAAACTTGCAGCGGTAAATGGCGGGGGTTTTAAACCTGCCGGGAATGACCTTTGCCGGATCGCATTCAGCAATGCAATAGCCTCTGTATTGATCGAGTTGGTGGATCGCACCAGTGCCTCTGCCTTATTTAAATATATTTCAGCTACTCTTAAAACGGGCAGATGATCCCTTTGCGAAGCATTGGCAAATTTGGAAGGGCAAAATCTTGTAGCCAACCCGGTTGGGCTACCAGTTACTATCATTGAAGTGCTTTTCCGGATATCGTTGGCTGCATATGTGGATAGAAAAGTATTATCAGGCCAGATAGAATTTTTTAAATAGTAAAATGTCTGATTATTATCAGCAGCATCTGTATTATAACTTACAGGAAATGCAAAAATTATTTCTGAATTGAAAGCTAAATTTGTGGTGGCAGTTGTTACCGGAAATACCAATGCTGGCGATGCGGCTAATACATATTGAGTGGTATTTGTTAGTGCCTGCGCAGCATAGTTAACTGCTTTTGTATAATCCCTCATATACAGGGCAACCCTTGATGCTAATGCATAACAAGTGGTTTTTTGTGCTCTTCCGCGAAAAACCTGTGCTGTAACAGTAGTTTGATCAGTTAAATCATTTGCTGCTTCATCGAGGTCTTTCAAAATCTGATTATAAACATCCTGACACGAAGCCCTTGGAATATTTTGCGATGGATCATAATTTTTATAATTGATCAATTGCAACGGAACCCCTGGACCTGCAAGATCACCTGTAAGGGCTCCACTGCCAAAAAATTTCAGCAAGGTGAAATAGTTGAGGGCTCTTACAAACTTGGCTTCAGCAATAAATTGTGTTTTTAATGCATTATCAAAAGTTGCAGCTGGCAGCAGATTAATCAACACATTTGCTTCATTAATGGCGTTATAGTGATTGTTCCATATTGTTTGCACATTTCCTGTAGTGGATGTTGCAGTACCATTCCATAAAAAGGCGAAAGTATTTGTAGCTAATCCTGTAGATATCCCTGTTGCCATATCTGGCGCCATGTAATAAAAATTTTTAGTAGCAGCATAGGTTTTAAAATAAGAGCTGGTCAATAAACCTTCTGCACTGGTTGCATTGTTTATTACCTGGTCCTCCGTTAAAATATTCTCAGGAGGTAACTCAAGCTGCTTTTTGCAACCAATAGATAATATTAAAAACAGAAATAATAGTTTGTTATATTTTTTCATAATATCTTAATTATTTTATTAAATTATAAACCGATTTTAAACCCAATCCTAAATGACCTTGGATTAGGCATTGTGATTTCATCATAACCTGCCTGCAGTACGGAAGATCCATAGGCACTTACTTCGGGATCTATACCGCTGTATTTGGTTATTATAAATACATTATTCATTTCAGCATAAAATTTTATACGACTTTCAG
>JBBQPX010000228.1:0-5379 GCA_038216775.1 Chitinophagales bacterium | reverse complement strand
GTCCAAGATTTTGTGGTTCACTCCAACCCGTATTTGTTTTTAAAGAAAAATATAAATCGCAACTGCCTTGCCCTTCGGGATAATTACAGCCTGTAAAAATTAATAACTGTCCATCCTGCGAAATATTTTGTGCACCCTCATTTAAATTGGTATTTACTTTACCTCCCAACGGTTTTGCTTTACTCCATTTGCCATCTACCAAATCGCTTTCGTAAAAATCTTCATCAGTGTTATTTACTCGCCTTGTGTAAATCATTTTCTTTCCATCAATAGTTAGCGATGGAAAGTATTCCAAATCTTTACTGTTGATACTATCTCCTAAATTAAACGGCGCAAAAACATAACCATTTGCCGGATGTTTTTTTTCATAATCCACAGCAAATTGGTAGGTTGACTTACGATAATTACCTGCTTTTATACTTTGTGGATTTAGTTTGGGATTAGCCAGAAATTCGTTTACCGCATTTAATGCCTGCTGAAATTTTCCCACGCCAGCCAGAGAAATAGAGTAGGGGAGCAAATAAGTTTTTGAATAGACAGAATCCAGTCGTAATCCTGATTCAAAATCAGCAACAGATGCAGTATAATTTTTAAGGTCGGCGTAGATTCCGGCACGGGAAAGATACACATCTACAAATTTGGGATCTAATGCCAAAGCCTGCTCCAGCCGTTTAAATGCCGAAGTATAATTTCCTGCAGTAGCGTCTTCGTATGCTTGTCCGTAAATGTCACCTGCTTTTTTGCTTACCTTTTCAGGATCGTACCATTGGGCGGTAGTAATTAATAAAGAAAAATTAAAAATTAAAAATGAAACGACAAGCTTGCGGAGAAAAGATATATTGGATGGCATATTACAAATTTCGTTAGGTAAAGTTAAAACGAAAAGGGTGCCGTTTTATTCTTTGCAGGAATTATAACATTTCCTTTTACGGCACATTAATATACTTATGAATCTGCAAGCTCATTTCCCATTGCGGATTTTGCTTGATGTAATCAATGATTAGCGGGGTTACTTCTGCTGCTTTATCCCATTCTGGTTGCAGGTATAATTTGCATGCAGGAGAAACCAAAGCAGCATATTTTTCTGCCCATGCAAAATCAGATTTATTAAATATCACAACTTTAAGTTCGTTTGCAACAGGTAAAATTTCTGGCAATGGCGCTTTAAATTTTTTGGGCGAAAGGCAAATCCAATCCCAGCTTCCGCTTAAAGGGTGGGCACCCGAAGTTTCAATATTTGTTTCAATACCTTTTGCTTGTATGGCAGAAGTTAATGCATCAAGATTATGCATGAGAGGTTCTCCACCGGTTATCACTACCAATTTAGTAGGTGTTTCCAATACTTTCAACATTAAACTTTCAACGTTAAACGTTGGATGCTTAGTGGCATCCCAACTGTCTTTTACATCGCACCAAACACAGCCTACATCGCAGCCGCCCAAGCGTATAAAATAAGCGGCTCTGCCTTGGTGGTAGCCTTCGCCCTGTATGGTATAAAAATGTTCCATTACAGGTAAATCAGTTGGCAGTTGGCAGTTGACAGTTGACAGTTCAGTATTCAAAACGGGGGCATATTATTTATTAAAAAATTATCCGTGTCTCAGCGACAGGCGAGCATTATCCATTATCCATTAAACCATTATCCATTGTTGCTGCGGCAAAGGTATTCATCAGCAAAGCCGCAATGGTCATCAGTCCTACACCTCCGGGTACTGGTGTTATATAACTGCATTTTGGTGCAACGTTTGCAAAATCAACATCACCCTTTAATGCAAAGCCAGATTTTTTTGATGCATCTGCAACTCTGGTAATACCAACATCTACCACCACAGCATTTTCTTTAACCATATCAGCTTTTAAAAATTCTGGTATGCCTAAAGCGGCAACAATTATATCAGCCTGCAGACAAATTTCTTTTAAATTTTTTGTGCGGCTATGGCAAACAGTTACGGTGCAGTTGCCGGGATAAGTGTTTCTGCTAAGCAATATACTTATTGGGCGGCCAACAATATTGCTACGCCCGATTACTACAGCATGTTTACCGCTGGTTTCAATTTTGTAATGCTCCAACATTAATAAAATTCCATAAGGAGTTGCTGGTATAAATGTTGGTAAACCCTGCACCATTTTGCCAATGCTCATCGGGTGAAACCCATCAACATCTTTATCTGGATTAATAATGTTGATTATCTTTTCTTCATCAATCTGTTTGGGCAATGGCAATTGCACCAAAATACCATCTACATCATCATCGTTATTTAATTTTTCTATGGCAGCTATCAAATCAGCTTCGGCAATATCTTCTGCAAATCGCATTAAACTGCTTTTAAAACCAACTTCCTCACAATTTTTTACTTTGCTTGCCACATAGGTTTCACTGGCACCATCGCTACCAACTAATATAGCTGCCAAGTGAGGCGTTTTATTGCCCGCTGCTTTAAATTGAAGCGTTTTTTCTTTTATTTGTTCTTTTACAGATTGAGAAACAATCTTTCCATCCAGTATTTGCATGCCGCAAAAGTACTCAACAATCAGTTTATAATTGATATAAGAATAATTGTTATTACTTAACTATTTATTATCTTTCACTTGATCCCAATTAACTGTAATGCTTATGAAGACAAAAATTTTACTATTTCTGCTGTTAAGTTTTGTAATAAATACATCTTTTGGGCAAGCTCTCCGTTACTCTCTTTCTCAACCTTATATTAGCCTTTCGGCCTATAGTCAGCAACAAAATGATGCGTTGTCTTTTACCGGAAATCAGGCTGCACTTGCGTCTGTAAAAAATGCAGGCGTTGGGGTTTATGGCGAGCGGAGGTTTATGTTGGCTGAAACAAGTGTTTATACGCTGGCCGGCTCTCTCCCTACCGCTTTGGGTAATTTTGGATTACAAGTAAACTATGCAGGGTTTAAAAATTTTACCGAAAATAAAATAGGGTTGGCCTATGCCCGAAAACTGGGAAAGCTGGTTGATGTGGGCGTACAATTCAACTATTACGGCTATCGCATCCCTTCTTATGGAAATGCATCTGCCATAAATTTTGAAATAGGTGCTATGCTGCATTTAACCGATAAATTAAATGCCGGTGTTCATGTGTACAGTCCGGTTGGAGGTAAAATTGGTAAAACTGGCGACGAAAAGTTGGCCTCCTCATATAAAGCTGGTTTAGGTTACGATGTTTCTGAAAAGTTTTTTGCCAGCGCTGAATTTGTGAAGGAAGAAGATAAACCAGTAAATGTTTTAGCCGGATTGCAATACCAGTTTGCCAAACAGTTTTTTGCCAAAGCTGGGTTTATAAGCGAGTCCAGCTCTGCATATGCTGGCGCCGGCGTAGCTTGGAATAATTTACGGTTGGATATTTCTACAAGCTATCATCCACAGCTTGGTTTTTCGCCGGGGCTATTGCTGCTTATTAAATTTAAATCGAAACAGGAATGATGAAACGTTACTTGTTTTCTTTTTTGATGTTAGTAACTGCGCAGGTTTACGCACAGGTGCCAGATCCTGTTTTGCCCAATTTAGAGCAGCAACTTGAAAATATTACCGAGAATAATGATGATGTAGAAACTGAAGATGACTCTTACCTGCAACAAATGATGCTGTTTATAAAAAATCCGATTAATGTTAATACGGCAGACGCTGCGGAATTAAGACAACTTCGGGTACTTACACCCATACAAATTCAAAGTTTTTTGCAGTACCGAAACCTGGTGGGTAAATTGATAGATTTATATGAGCTTCAGGCAGTGCCAGGTTGGGATGTAAACATTATTCAAAAAATAAGGCCATACATCAACGTTAGTCAACAGGTTTCGGTTACTTCTACATTTAAAAGCAGATTGCGACATGGTGAAAATAGTGTGTTGGTTAGAGTGTCGCAAGTGCCCGAACGTTCAAAAGGGTTTTTAATTGATTCATCAACAGCTACAAATTTTTATCCGGGGTCGCCGCAAAAACTTTTAGTACGATATAAATATGTTTTCAAAAATCTTTTACAATATGGTATAGTGGGAGAGAAGGATGCAGGCGAGCAATTTTTTAAAGGAAAACAAAAGCAGGGTTTTGATTTTTATTCAGCACATTTTTTTGCCAGAAAGATTGGTATTATTAAATCTTTAGCCATTGGCGATTTTACTGTAAACCTCGGCCAGGGCTTAACACAGTGGCAAAGTTTAGCTTTTAAAAAAAGTGCAGATGTAATCAGTATAAAAAGAGAAGCAGAGGTTTTACGGCCTTATAATTCTGCCGGCGAAATTAATTTTCACAGAGGTTTGGGCATTACCCTTGCCAAAAATAACTGGCAGTTAACGGTGTTTGGCTCTTACAAAAAAATTGATGCAAATTTTGTTCCTGCGGATACAACACAAAGCCAGGATGAATATATTTCTTCCTTACAAACATCTGGCTATCATCGTACAAAAAGCGAAACAAATGATAAGGGCGTTCAGCGTCAAATAGCATTTGGCGGTAACTTTTCTTATCAATATAAAAATCTGCGTGTAGGCGTAAATGGTATTCATTATAAATTTAAGCTGCCACTTATAAAAACTGCTGATCCTTATAATAAATATGCTTTAACCGGAAGCAGTTTTGGTAACTATAGTTTCGACTATGGTTATACCTATAAAAACCTTCACATTTTTGGTGAAGCTGCATTTACTTCAGGCTTAAATAAGGCGTTTATAAATGGTTTAATTTTAAGTGCTTCCTCTAAAGTTGATTTGAGTTTGCTTTATCGCAATATTTCAAAATCGTACCAATCGCTATATACATCGGCATTTACCGAAAGTACTTACCCCACAAACGAAAAGGGCATGTATGCAGGCGTTTCTATACGGCCTACAGCCGCATGGAGAATTGATGCGTATGCCGATTTTTATAAATTCCCTTGGTTGCGTTACCGGGTTGATGCGCCTTCAACCGGCGCTGACTATTTTGTTCAGCTAGATTATAAGCCTAACAAACAGCTCGAAATCTATACTAGGTATCACTCGGAGTCCAAGGCCATTAATGTAAATCCACTTCCGCTTACATTATCACCTATTGTGCAGCAGCCTAAAAAAAACTGGCGTACGCAAGTTAGTTTTAAAATCAGTTCTGCCATCACCCTAAGAAACAGAACCGAATTGGTGTGGTTTGATGTAAAAGGAGCATCACCTGAACAGGGGTTTCTTACATATTTTGATTTTGTATATAAGCCGTTGCTTAAACCTTACTCAGGCAATATACGGTTGCAGTATTTTGAAACAGAGGGGTATAATAGCAGACTTTACGCCTATGAGAACGATGTTTTATATAGTTTTTCTATCCCGGTTTTTTACGACAAAGGCTATCGGTATTATGTTAATATTAACTATGACGTTGGAAAAAAACTT
>JBBQPX010000227.1:0-5408 GCA_038216775.1 Chitinophagales bacterium | reverse complement strand
GAAATAAAATGGTAAGCAGCCATACCAAACCCACTGCAGGCGCACTAAAAACATATGAAAATATAATGGACAACATGATAGAACCTACTCCGTTACGTGTTGAGCCATCATCCAAAAAAGCTATGGAAAGCCCACTCAAGGCTCCATTTAAAAGCGAGGCAATAAACCATACGCCCAAAAAGATTCCTGTTATTCTTAAATATTTACTCATTATTTGAAAGTACTTTGTATTTCAAAGTGAATGTACAAAAAAAATCTACTTTACCGAACCAATCATTTTTGTTAATGCATCAAGATGCTGTTTAAATTCTTTTTCACCAGTTTTTGTTATTGAATAAGTTGTGTTTGTTTTTCTACCAATAAATCCTTTTTGAAACTTCACATAAGAGCTCTCCTCCAGTGTTTTCAAATGGCTTGCCAGGTTACCATCAGTTATGTCCAGCAATTCCTTCAGTTCATTAAAGCTAACCGCATCGTTCACCATCAGGGCACTCATAATACCCAGACGTATACGACTGTCAAAAATTTTATTCAGATTTTCTATTGGGTTATTCATTCCGCCGCTGATTTTATTTCCTTTCGTATTTCCACCACATCATTACTCCGTAAATAATATGCAAAACCCCAAAGCCCATTGCCCAAAATTGTAAGCCATATCCCACATACCACAAATTAAAGACACCCAGTAAGATTTGTCCGTAACCTAAATATCTTATTTCGCCCAGTGTGTATTTGCTGGCGTTAACCAACGCAAGACCATAAAAAATTAAACAACCAGGAGCCACCATTTGGTACTGGCCTAATTGCATCAGTTTTATTAAAAAGATTCCGCCGACTGTAATTGGTACTACCATATTCCAAAACAAACGCATGGTGGTAGTTCCCCACATGGGCGTACCGTTCTTTTTACTTTTTAGGTAAGTAAAAATAAATGCTGATACAAATGCAGCAATAAAAGTTAAGGTTGCCACCCAGAACAAATAATTTATAAGCTCCACGCCATTACTGGTAATAAGCAGGCTCAACTGGCAATCGCCCTTAACCCAGCAATGAATTTTTTGGCTGGCAAACCACGCACCTGCCAATGCACATATACCGGCTGCAATGCCGCTTAAACCGCTAAGGCTGATAAACCTGCTACTGCGTTCCATCATGTTTTTGATGTGCTGCAGGTCTTCCAAAGGTTGTTGCTGTTTGTCCATATAAAAAGCACTTTGAAATACAAAGTAAATCTAAGCAAGTGAATTATACAAATTATTTTTTTCTGCCCCAAAAGAAAGAGCGTACAAATTGGGCTTCAGATATTAGGCTATATTTAAACACAGCGACAATTATCAGTTTGTTATTTTAGTACTTTCAATAAAAGCCTTGAAAAATAACTGTTTTACATCTTATCTTTATTGAGCAAATAAAAACAGTCTCTACTAAATCAGCTCGCATCTCAAATGAAAAAAATTTCATTAGTTCTATTATCCGTTATCTTTTATAACATTAGTTTTTCCCAGGCAAACATAAATCCTGCTAATATTGATATTGTGCGTGATTCATTTGGCGTACCGCATATTTTTGCAAAAACCGATGCCGAGGTTGCTTACGGTCTTGCATGGGCCGAAGCAGAAGATGATTTTAAAAGTATGCAGGAAATTATATTGCCAGCTAAAGGTTTAATGGCTGGTGTGCAAGGCAAAAAAGGTGCTGCCGGCGATTATGCGTTTGCACTTTTCCGCTGCCGCGAAATAACGGAAGAAAAATGGAATACGCTTACACCTGCATTCTTGAAATTAATTGATGGTTATATTCAAGGTCTTAATAACTATGCTAAAAAACATCCTGAAGAAATAATCCACAAAAAAATATTTCCGGTAACTGCAAAAGAATATGTTTCTTCGTCAGTTTTTGCACTAACCATTTTTAATGGCGCAGACCAAGCGCTGATTAGAATTTTTAACAACAACGAGCCACTTGCGCCGGAATTAAATAAAAAAGGAAGTAATTCGGCTGCAGTAAGTTCATCAAAAACAACAACCGGCGAAGCCTTTCTTTTAATCAACGCACATCAACCAAATACTGGCCCACAAGCTTTTTACGAAGCGCATTTATGTAGTGAAGAAGGTTTAAATATAACAGGTGGTTTACTTGCCGGTGGTCCGTGTATTTTACATGGCGTAAATGAAAATTTAGGCTGGGCACATACGGTTAACTACTGCGACAGAATAGATGAATATCAACTGGAAATGAATCCTGAAAAACCTTTGCAATATAAGTTTGACGGGCAATGGCTTGACCTTGAAGTGAAAACAATCAAACTAAAAATAAAAGGTATTCCAATCAACGTAAAAAGAAAAGTTTACTGGAGTAAGTATGGAGCCACAATGAAAAACGAGCAGGGATTTTTCTCTATGAGGCTAGGTACCAATATGAAAATTGGCGTACTTGACCAATGGTACCAAATGGATAAAGCAAAAAACTTTACAGAGTTTTACGCTGCATTAAACCGGCAGGAATTGAGCATGTTTAATATTATGTATGCAGACCGTTACGATACCATCTTTTACATAAACAATGCATTAATGCCCATCAGAGATGCCTCTAATGATTACAATTGGAAGAAAACTTTACCGGGCAATACATCAAAAACTTTGTGGACCAGTTTTAGAGCCGAAAAAGATTTACCGCAATACATCAACCCTAAAAGCGGATTTTTATTCAACACGAACCACTCGACTTTTTTAGCAACGGCACCCGCCGATAATTTAAAACCATCTGCCTTTGCAAAAACTGATGGCTGGGAAGAATATAATCTTAACCGCAGCGTACGTTTTATGGAACTATTTCCACAAAACGAAAAAATCAGTTATCAAAAATTTAAACAGATAAAGTTTGACAAGCAGTTGCCTCAGGTTTTGCAATATCCTTACAATATTGATTCTTTGTTTTTAGTAAGCGAGGTTCAATTTGCAGAGCTTACACCTGTCATTAACACTTTAAAAATCTGGGATAAACGTGGAGATGCTGGCAGTAAAGGCGCAGCGATATTTTTATTATCCTACGAACACCTTAAAAAGAATTTGCTAGGACAGCTGCCACGCCCGATAACTATGGCTGAAGCCGTTGAAACACTTACCTATGTGCAGTCGTACATGCAGCAAAATTTTGGAACAACAGATTTAAACCTTGGCGATATTCAAAAATTAGTGAGGGGGGATAAAGAATTTCCATTAGGTGGTTTTCCTGATTTGCTTTCTCCCCAATGGACAGCGCCTTATAAAGATGGAAAACTAAAATCAGTTGGTGGCGATGGTTTAATTATGTTTGTGCGGTTTCAAAAAAATGCCTTACCAAAAATTGAAACCATCAATATGTATGGTGCAAGTGCTAAGCCTGGCAAAAAACATTTTGATGATCAGGTGGAGATGTATTTACATCAGCAAACAAAAACAATGACGCTGGATAAGGCGACGGTTTATAAAAACGCAGAAAGTGTTTATCATCCAAACTAAAGATCCTGATTAAACCTATAAGGTTTTGGTTAGCCCTTAGTAAACCTGAAATCTTTTTAACCTTATAGGTTTTGGCAGGCAGTTTCTGCAAACTTCACCAACTGCCAGTAAGGTGGGCGGTAACCGTTTTGCTTTGTAAATTCATCAGCCATTTGCAGGGATTTATTTTTTACGGCTACATGCATAGCAACAAAAGTTTGATTTTTTAAAGCCTTGGTGGCACTCATTCCTTCAGGTATCATTCCAATTTTACCAAACATGTTTTTTAGCATGTAATAACCTTTTAAAACCCGCACAATGGGCAGTTGCCAGATGTTGTAGTCAATCAGTTCACCACTATTTGCTTTTTCTAAAAGTGCATCCATGGCCGCATTATCAATATGGTCTTTGTATAAGGTTTCAGGGTCACGCCATTCAGCAACAACGGAAAGTTGCGGGTCGTACTCCAAGTCGGAAGGCATTTGTGTGGTAAAATTTTCTACGCCAAAATCGTGCAGCCAGTTTACCACACCTTGCGATGAAATAGTTGACGGATATTTCCAAACCTGTAACCCATTTTTACGATAAGCATAAGATGCAACTTCCGAACAAAACATTTCGGTAGTATCATTAAAATTCATTTTAAAATCATAGGGTATGTGGTGCCTAGCCGCTTCATCAAATATCAATTTCGCAGCTCTTTGCGGCAGCATACTATCTGCCAGCATCTGCGGCAAATCAGCCCTAAGTCTCATTACCATAAAGCGCAGCTTCTTATCATTTTCATATTGCGCAACCGATGCAACCGCTACACCTTTTTCAATGTGTGCTTCAATTAAATATGGCTCTTTAGTTTTATCATCAACATAAACCAAAGCGATGTGCGAAAAATTTCCGGGGTAATCATTTCCTCTTGATATTAATGCAGACACTTCTGCACCACCACGGGAAACAAGCAAGTCTCCACTATGCACTTCAACACCAAAAATTGAAGCAGCCGGCGTTGCAGACTTTTCATCTTTAACCAGCATCGCCGCCGGAAATTTTGAATCTTTGCTTTGCAACAATACTTCTTCAACTGCAGCACGCATGCCATATAACAGCGCATAAACAGTATTTCTAACCGCTTGTTGATTTATATCCCATTGTTCGGATTGTAGTTTAACAAGATTTCTAAACCGGTTATAATAATCAACCAACCATATAGCTTGTTCCTGCTGCACAGCAATCAGCGAAGCCAAAACAAAAAAATTATCTTCAGCTTTTATCCATGCAGAATCAAGGGCCGTAGTATTATTACTTTGCAGTTTAGTGAATTCATTTTCAGCGATTGTTTTATTAGCTCTAATAAAAGAATCCAATGTAGGTTTATCCATTTGTTTCGCCTGCTTAAACAAACTTTCCATCTGTAGCCATTGCTCATCTTTATTCCAGGCAAAAGGTTTTTTACCCGTTTGTATATCAGCAGTTTTTTGCTTACCATCAGGAATCAACAATAAAAGGTAAACCAGAGCAAGCCCGGCTATTAAGTGAAGTATTTTCTTTGCAAATTTTTTCATCAATATTTTTTAAAGAGAATCGAGCACAAGAATAATTTTTTCGCAGGCTGTTTTTATTTCATCGTTGCTGATTGTTAAAGGCGGTACAATGCGAAAACAGTTTGCAGCAAATAAAAACCAATCAGTAAATACGCCAGCAAGTATTAATGCATCAATGATTTTTTTGTTTGTTTCAAAACTATCAAATTCCACAGCCATCATTAAACCACGGCTTCGTACTGCTTTTATTTTTGGATGAACTAAAAGTGATAGAAACAGATTTTCCTTTTCTTGAACAGCGTCAATCAGCTTTTCATTTAATAATGCATCAAACGCAGCCAAACCTGCTACGCAACAAACTGGGTGGCCGCCAAAAGTATTGATATGCCCA